>NZ_JAUBVD010000062.1:0-30482 GCF_036705675.1 Microcoleus sp. AT8-A3 | reverse complement strand
CGGGAATGGGTGCGGGAATGGGTGCGGGAATGGGTGCGGGAATGGGTGCGGGAATGGGTGCGGGAATGGGTGCGGGAATGGGTGCGGGAGTAGAGGGCGGGCCCGGTGTAATTAGGGAAATCTGATTTGGTAAACTTCCTTGGGTGTAAGTTTGTCCAACAGAAAAAGTGGGCAAAATGGCATTTCCCGCGCCAGCATTAATGCTTCCCAGGGTTCCATTGTCGATCGCGCCACCAACTATAAATGGTCGATCGATAGCGCCTCCGTGGCGAATTGCGATCCTGCCCGCCCCCGCACCTCCGGCAGTAGAAATACTCGAAGAATTGCCCGATATATCGTTGAAAACATTGTTCGAGCGAAACAAACCGAGGGTTGTCACATCAACACTGCCACCAGTGCCACCAGTACCACCTTGAGCATTGATAAAGCCCAACTGAATGTTATCAGTCGCGTTCAGGGAAACGCCCCCGCCGTTGCCGTTTGAAGTGCTGCTGGAGTTGAGATCGAGAGCCGAAATGCCCGATGAAGAGGTGACATCGATATTTCCGCCGATCGCCCCCGAAGCGTTCAAAGCTCCCGCAGTTAAAGGGCCGGCAGTGGTTTGGAGAGCGATCGCGCCTCCTGTGCCCGCCGATGACGAGTCGATCGCACCCGCAGCAACAGTATTCCCCTCAACCCGAATCCTCCCACCGTTCGAGGTAATATTACCAGTCCGAACCTCGCCGCTTCCTTGCAGGTTCACGCTGCCACCATCCGTCCTTAAATTACCCTCTAGGAAGACGTTTTCTGCCTTGATATCGGCTCCCAAAGCGGCCGTGCTGTCCCCCCCGAAGCTAGCGGAATCTCGCGCGTTAACGCTCAAAATACGCGCTGCAATTGTGGAAGCAGCAGTCACACTAGCAGCATCGGCCGAGAGCAGGCCCAACCTCTGAGTTTGACCGACTCTGCCGTCAAAAGTAATGTTGCCACCAGCGCGCAGGGTCAAATTATTAGCCCGGCCCGGCCTGCTGTCGAGGGTATTGGCAAAAGTGATATTGCCGGTAGTGGTGGCTAGGGCGGCGGTGCGATCGACTGTGACGTTACTATTGAAAGTCATGTCGCCAGATGTCGCCATATTGCCCGATACCTCGGTACTGCGGGCGTTGACAGTTAAACTCGCCAGCGGTGCAGCTTGACCGACTGTAGCGCCGAACAGCACTCGCCCAGCGTCTAGTCTTAGGGCGTGAGATCCGTCTAGGCTACCGGAGAACAGAATGTTGCCGCTAACTTCCGCGCTCAAAGCCACGTCAGCATTGAGGGATGCGTTTCCTGTAAAAGTGAGATCGCCACCGGATGTGGCAATGTTGGCGTTGAGATTAGTTTGGGGCGCGTTGAGAGTCAAGCTAGCGCTGCCGCTTGTGTTCAGGGGATTGTCGATCGCGATCGATCGGCCTTGAAGTGTCAGCGGGCTGTTGAAGGTAATGGGTGCGACGATCGCGATCGACGTGCTGCTACCGTTTTCGCGCCCGATCGCGATCGAGCCGAAATCCCCCGCCAAAGCGCCGAGATCCGTTGCCGTCAAGTCCAAAAGGCCCAAAACATCGCCGGTGCCACCGATCCGAATTGCTCGGCTATCGTTGGGCTGCAAGCGAATTGTTCCCCCCGCACTGCTGACGGAATTGCTGCCGCCTCTGAAGTCAATGCCGTTACCAGTGATAGCGATATTGCCGCCGTTAGCATTGAGTCCGCCCAGAGAGATGCTGCTGGCAAAAATGTTGATGTTGCCACCTTGAGTCTCGATTAAATCGTTGGGGTCATTGACAACAAACACTCCGCCCGCTCTAAATGTTACGGTGTCTCCGGTTCTCGCTTGCAGGGAAAGTTTGTTATCGGGCAAGTCTTGGACGGTGATGTAGCCGGGGGTATCTAGAACCACGTTGCTGCCGGCCGCCATCTGTTCCAACTGCACTTCTGAGATCGATGTTTCGTTGGGTTCTGGTGCCGATTCCAGTTCCCCGCCAGTCGATCGCGCGCTGCTGGATCCGTTACCGCTGACGATGGTAATATTTGCCGGATCGAGCAACAAATTGCCGATCGCACCGTTAGTCGCGCGGGTATCGACCTCTCCTTGGAAAGTTAAAGCATTTTTGCCGGAAACTTCTACTGTTCCGCCGTTACCTGCGGTAGTGCCGCCGCGAGCACTAATATTGCCCAAGAAGCGAGTTGTATTGTCTGACCAAATTACCGCAGTGCCGCCATTGCCGCGGTCGATCGCGTTGGCTGCGATCGTAGAATCAGGACTAACATAAGTTACCTGGGCGTTGGGCACTGGTTCCATCCCTTGGAAACCGCCTCCGACGCGCACAGTACCTCCACCGTCAGTCCCGGAAGCATTGATATTTGCGCCGAAGAGTCCGACTTTTTCCCCTAAAATATTGACTGTGCCCCCAGCATTCCCAGAAGGGCCAAATACATTTACAGAACCGGAGACGATCGCACTTCCGGCAACTGCGGGCACTGTTTGGCCCCCAGTCAGTACCAATTGACCTTGTTCGTTAGTGGTTAAACCTGTGGCTGACGCTACGCCGGGCCCCGTTAGCAACTGAGGCAAAGAAACCGGGGCGATCGCCGATTTTTCTGACTGCCAAGACGGAGTAATTTCTAAACTCAATAAATTGCCGCTTTGACTGATACGGACTGCATTTTGTCCCGGAACAGCAGCCACAGTAACTTGACCGTTGGGAGCGGATAATTGTCCTGTATTAATAACGGTGCCACCGAGCAAAGTTAAACTTTCCCCGTTGCCAACTGCCAAGTTTCCGGCATTGACAATTGCACCAATTTGTGAATTATTAAAATTAAATTGATTAGGATTTCCCAGTAAAGCTTTGTAATCATTAATTCCCGCCGAATGGAACCAGCCGTCACCGAAACCAATACCTGTAGCAGTTGTCGCGAAAAAAGACCCCGGCACGTTCAATCTAGCATTTTGACCGAAGACAATTCCCGCCGGATTCATTAAGAATAAATTCGAGTTGCCGCCGCTGACAGAAATCAGACCGTTAATGACGGAAACATTGTCGCCGGAAATCCGCCCTAAAATATTTTGAATATTTGGATTAGTTAGAAAATTAGCAATTTGACCTTCGCTGAGATTAAATTGACTGAAGCTGTGAAACAGATTTGTCCCGTTTCCTGACAATTGTCCGCCACTAATGTCGGTGCGGTTTTGCTCGGACTGAACAACAGTATTTGTGCCGTCATTTGCAGGAACGACAGGTTGCGATCGCACTGCTAGAGGTAGCAGCCAAAAACCTAATGTCAAAATTAGAGCCGAAGGAAAATAGGTCATTGGAGGAAGCCATTAGTCATTAGTCATTATTCCTTAGTCATTAGTCATTAGTCATTAGCCGGAAGGAAGAGGGATTTCAGACAAGCCAATTCTCCATTACCAATTTTAATCTCTTCTCGTTTTGATTTTTTTTGAGCTGTAATGTTCCGCTAAAGTGCCCATAAACTTCAAAAAGTCGATCGCACACCGCCACCACCGGGGTCGATCGCACTCCAAAACCACCCGTTGCCCGAATGTCGGAAATTTCAGGCAAATTTTGTATTGTTCTGTAACAAGTGTATTGACAAAAGCCCCCCAGAGTCATAAGATTGGAGCACTGATTGGGTGGGAAAGTAAAAACCCACACCATAACTGGCTCCTCTAATAAAGTTAAAAACAAAATATTGATGCTTTTAGAGACCAACCATGCAAACTCCAGCTTTCCCATTTCTAACTGAACAAATAGTAGAGCGGATATTTTCGTCCGGCGAACTGACTCGCGATGACAGACAGCGGATTCAGTCAATGCTCTTAAATGAGTCGATCGGCGAAAATGAATTGAGCTTAATTGAAAAAGTCATGGAAGGCGTAGTCAAGGGAATCCTTGACGTGATGAATTAGTTGATAAGGAATGAGAATTAAATAACTTCCACTCTTGAAAGTGGGATGGGCGTCCCGCCCGTCATGAGTGGACGGGCGGGACGCCCATCCCACAATAACAATTAAAATTGTAAGTTATTTAATTCACGATCCTCACTGGCGCTAACATATCTAAATGTAGGGTGCGCCGAGGCACACCTTACCCTAATTTTAAATAGAATCGAAAATCGAAAATTCTGTCACCGTTCTAAAAATCATCATCAGGGCCCTCATCAGGGCCCTCATCCGAGTTCTGATCGCGACGCACAAGTTCAGAAGGAGGCCTATCGTTACTCCATGCCCACCACACGGAATCGCACTGGCAGCGGTAAAATTCTTGCCATTTGCGACGGTTGAACTCGGTATATACTGGCGATCGACGATTAATCCAGACCTCAGTGGCATTCGTGCAGCTAGCGCCGCACTTGGGGCAGCAAAACTCATTAGCGTGAACCGCCGTCGCAGTCCATTCAGGAGGATGTGGAGCAAAAGCTTCCATGTGTTAGAGTTTCTATCTAAACTGCTGGTAATTACGGCAAATCAAGGCTTGCAAAAGATCCGCAGAGTTCGGAATGACCTAAGCAATGACATAAGTACGCTGTTGAGTGCGTAATTCATCTGCCCGTTATTTTTTTTAGCATTTGCCGTCAGATGAATAGTATAACTGATGTGGTGCAAGCCGTCGATCGGCATTCTCAGCTATTTCAAGGACTAAGCTCATGTCTATCTACAATCTTATCTCGTTTCTGGGCATCTTTGGCCTGTGTGCGATCGCCTGGGTTTTCTCAGAAAATCGCAAAGTTCAGTATATACCTTGGCGCGTCATCATCTGGGGCATTGGCCTGCAATTAGTCTTAGGATTTTTAGTATTCCTGTTCCCCCCAACTCGCATCGCCCTAGAGTGGTTTACTAGCTTACTGGATGGAGTATTCACCGCTGCTGACGCTGGAGCGAGATTTGTATTCGGGAGCAATGTTGTACCCATACCTGGTAAAGAGCCGGCAGTTAATTTAGGATATATTTTTGCCTTTAGAGCTTTACCGACAGTCATCTTTTTTTCTGGCCTCATGGCCTTGCTATACAACATCGGCGTGATTCAAATTATCACCGAACTTTTTGCCAAAATATTTTATACGACAATGCGCTTGAGTGGCGCCGAAGCCCTCAGCGGCGCGGCCAATATTTTCGTAGGAATTGAAGCGGCAATTGTCGTCAAGCCATATTTGCCAAAAATGACTCGTTCCGAACTTTGTGCAATCCTCTCTTGCTGTTTTGGGACTGCCGCTTCTTCAACATTAGCAATTTACGTTAGTTTTCTAAAGCCTGTTTTTCCAAATATTTTAGGACACTTAGTTTCAGCCTCAATTATCGCCATTCCCGCTTGTTTTGTCCTCTCCAAAATCTTAGTACCAGAAACAGACACACCCCTGACAATGGGCGGCATTCCCAAGGAAGAACGGAAGCCTAAAGGCCGCGAGTTTGTGGGCGAAGAAATTTCCGAAATGGACGGCGAAGCGATGCCACAAGAGACAGTTGGAGGAGAACCCATCGAACGAGTCAGCCCTCTCGATGCAGCGATAATTGGTGCATTGGACGGTGTAAAAATGGCAGTAGCCATTGCCGCTGTTTTGATTTTAATCTTGGGCCTAGTTTCCTTAATCAATCAATTCTTTGGTTGGCTGGCAATTTTGCCCGGCCCCATTGGTGACTTGTTCAAAGTTGTCACCTTAGCAAACATTATGGGATTTTTATTTTATCCCCTGACGCTATTAACAGGAGTGTCCATTGACGACTCTTGGGAAGCATCAGTAATCATCGGACGGCGACTGTTAGAAACAGCAATTCCGCCCTATCAAAGTTTAGCAGAAGCATCGGCAAAAGGACTGGTGAGCGATCGTACAGTTTTAATTGTCAGTTACGCCCTTTCCGGCTTCGCCCACTTAGCCTCCGTCGGCATATTTGTCGGCGGTACGATCGCCCTAATTCCATCCCGCCGCAAAGACATTTCCGAACTCGGTTGGAAAGCATTATTTGTCGGCACCTTAGCCACAATGATGATCGCTTGCATCGCCGGCACCTTCGACACCGGAGACGCCAGCATTTTAGGCGCTAAAACAGCCCCTGCTGCCCCGCTAACAGCCCCTGATTCTCCAAAATCACCGCCATCCCCAGCCGCGAATTCAAAGCCGTCAGTTGCCCCAGCAATTGCCAGTCCGAAGCCTTCGGCTAATACCCAAAAAGCGTCTCCCAGAGCTCAAGAATCTCCCTCTTCCGCATCCAAGAAAAACCCTTAATAATCTTCTATTGACTTGTAGGGGCGGGTTTTTCCAACAATATTTAACTCCCGTTAAAAATCTACAGAAACCCGCCCCCGCACAACCAATAACCTACATCAACTTTGCTTTCGATAAAACAAGTTAGGAACGGACTCTGACCCAAGAAACCGGGTTTTTCATCAAATCTGTGGTTGTCACAAAGTATGCTCGCAAAAACCCGGTTTCTGGCCACCCGTGCATCAGATTGCGATTTGCCCTTGGGTGAGTGAGGGCCGGTTTTAGAGATTGTAGGTTTTAGACAATTATGGTTGGTGAACCCGCCCCTACAAGCCCCTGATGGATGTTGTTGTTTTTTATGCCGATGCAAGCAATTCCCAATTCCCAATTCCCAAAATTTATGAATCCCGAACCAGAAATTCGCCGCCTGTTAGATGTGATGCCCGCTTCCGGCCGCATGATGTGTAAAATTATTAATAAGCCACAACAATCAACGGTAATTGACTGCGAGTTTCCTTTACCTTGGAATCAATCTCGCCCGATTTATATTAATTTTGATTTGTGGCGGCTGCTATCTAAGCCCCAGCGGGATTTACTGCTATTGCGGAATGTAAGTTTTCTGTGCAGTTTTAAATGGTTTAAACCGGATATTTATCAAGGTGCCGCTCTGGCGGGAATTGTCGGGACTGTTGTAGAATTGTTGCAGGGAGATGCGATCGGCACTGCGATCGCGGGCGGTTTGACAGGACTCGCCATGACTCGAATTTGGCGCGACAACCGCAGTTCCCAAGTAGAGTTAGATGCTGACGAAGGGGCGATTAGAGTAGCGGGAAGGCGTGGTTACAACGAAGCAGAAGCGGCCGGACATTTACTTGGGGCGATCGAGGCTGTGGCGCAAATTGAAGGGCGCAGTTTGGATTTTAATGAGTTGATTCGGTGTCAAAACTTAAAGGCGATATCGGGTATTTCGGCGGTGGGCGTGCCCGATAGTGTGAGGAAAGATTAAAAACTTGCTCCTTCCTACCATAAGAATATAGAAATGTCGGCTTTACCAAATCATCGCTCTAATAATTACTTCACCTCAGACTATTTGGATCGACTCCTAACTCCCGCAATTTTTGTGCTAATCTGTTCACCTGTTCTTCAGGAGTCAGATAACGTTTTCCCTCTGCGTCGTACCAATACAGCCACTCCCTCGTCACCCCAGAATAATTTCCCCTTTCACAACCAATTCCTAAACCTATTTCGGGCATCCAAACAGGATGTCCCGACTGTAATTCATACTTCCCATTAACTAACTTATGTACTTCCAATCGGGGTTTGCGACGGCGGCGAGATGAATAGATAATGTAATAAAGCACGCCTAAATCTTGATATTCCTCCAACTTTGTGGTGTATTCCTTGCGATACTTTTTGGAAACGACTTCCAGTACCAAAGTTGGGACAACCTTTTCATCCCACAGAACGTAACTGGGACGCAATTCTTCATCGTAAAACCTTTCTACTCCTAAACTCAAGAAACCGTCGGGGACAATTGGAGCTTTTTCAGGGTGATAATAGATACCCATATCTATGCCAAAAAACCAGTCCATGCGTTCTGCCCAAAGTATGAGCAATATTGCTTTTACCAACCCCGGTATTAGTTCTTGAAGTTCGTTATCCACAGGCGTTTCGTCAGAATCTGGCAGTTCATCGGCTGAGGGCAAGTACCTCGGTAAGTTGTAATTTAACATTGCAGTTTTTCCCAAAACTTACATCAATTATAGCGTGGTTGTTTTTTGATACCAATCGCAATTTAAACCAGCAACTCACCAAAAATTGCTTGTTCTCGAATAGCCTCATAATTTTTCAAAATCTCCGACCGTCAATTTCTAGTGACTCCTCCTCATCTACTGGCCGACTGAGATAATCCGGCAACTCATCAAAAGATACCCCCACCAAACGGCAAAAATCCCTCATTTGCCGAACAGTCATCGTAGGTTCGTCTCCCTTTTCCCATCGCCGCACCGACGAAGCCGACACCCCCATCCGCACAGCCAACTCTTCTTGGCTCAAGTTAGCGTCCTCTCGCAGTCTCCGAAAAGCCAACTCATTTTCTGGTTGCCGTTGACGTTGCCTTTTTTTTACCATATTATTATAAGTATCTATTTTAAGCGCTTAATTTAAGCGGTTAAGTTCCTTGAGGTAGGCACAGCCATAGCCAAAACAGACTGCACTAAAAATCAAAGGTGCAAGTCTGTCACTTTTCTATGGGCAAACATACCCAATTTACAATACAGCCATGAACACCCCAGAAACTGCGAATGCCTGGATTATTTACCGACTGCTGCCCAACTTTCAGCGCTTACCTGTCGCGCAATTTCGCAGCCGCAGCGAAGCAGAATCTTCCCTGAAAGTCATCCGGCAAATGCTACCCAATACCGAATTAATACTTGCTTTCGAGGTTGGGCCAGAAAGTCCAACTACCGAACTCAATCAGCCCCCTGCTAAAAAGCCAAACTTGCAAACTTCAGTTAACCGAGAACTCTTGAAACTTTTCATTATCAGTTCTCGCCCTGTTGTTTCCCGCGTCATTCATTCTTTTCACCGCGATAATTTTGCCTGCGTTTCTGACTGGAGTCCGCTTGTCCCAACTCAGAATCCAGGTGAAGTGATGAGCGTCTTAATTAAACATTTGGCCGCTGACTCTTAGTTTGCCACCCCTTGATGATTCGGCGGTTGAAACCGCTCCTTGTCAAACGAAGTCTGCCTCCGCAGACTAAGAAATAAAGGGGGGTATTTAAGTCGGATTTGGTATTAGTCCTCTTTGAGAGGACTTTAGCTTTGAGGCAGGGGTTTCAACCCCTGCCGGACTGCGGTTGTAAGGCTAACTCTATATCCTCTACTTCTTGAGTCATAAATTTATCACTATCTCTCCCCAGTCATCGAACCTTAGCTGCGGGCGATCGCCAAATCAGGAACAATGATAAACTTGATATTCATACCCATCCACCGCAGGCAAATCGCGCGATTCAACCTGACATTTTTGTGCTTCTAGATTCACAGGTGCGCGAAAATTAACCAACCACAAATCTAGCGGCCGTTCTAATTGACTGAGTGTTTTGTCAAGTGTCCCTGCCGCTATTTCTGGTGCATCCCTTCTCTGATTAGCCAAAAGAAACAGCGGAGAATCAAAGGCTTTAACTTCTTCTTTCTTCCTAACATCCCTTACATCCGTTACATCCGCTACAAAATCCGTTGCCGAACTTCTTTCCCATTCCCACCCTATCCCCATCAACTCTCCTATTTCTACATGAGTATTTTGAGTAGTAGCAATTAACACGGGAACTTTCGATAATTCGCGGATAATCGGAATTAAAAGGTCTGGTTTGTAATATTTGCGATAGCCGAGATTGGAATTTACTGTGACACCGCTAAAAAAACCCATTGCTAAAATTAGCAAAACTGCTTTTTTGCCAGGAACTTCGATCGCCCGTAAATTAAACCATTGACTTTTTGCTGTAGGTGTGTTATAAATAACCGCCAAGGTTGCTCCTAAAAGCAATATCACCCCCGGAAAGTAGACGAAATTGTATCGTGCGCCGCGAGTTAGGTCAATCCCTAGAATATATGCAAAGCTGAAAAATTGGAAAATTGCTCCTAGCACAAATCCGCCGAAAATAACAGTACCTAAACGAGTATCGGGCGTTTTTAAGGAATTTTTAAGAGCGCCTCGCAGCAGGGGAAGCACTAATATAAAAAATATTGTCATGGCGATCGCCGATACAACTACTACTGCCAAATTTGGCGATTCCACCGGCAGCAGAGACATGACAGTGATCCATCCAGCTAAAGCTTGAAAAATCGGATTAACCCAACTTAAAAATGTGCGATCGCCGCTGACAATCCAATTAGTTAGTTCGCTGCCGTACTTGTTTGACAAAAATACCGGCAACCACACTAAACCCCCTGCTAAAGTGCCCACGGCTACTGCGAAAAACCGCCACAAGATTTGAAATTGCCAAATATTGGGCTGCTGGCTGTTGGAAATTGGCAACTTTCCATGAAACTGCTGCCAGATTACAGCAATTAATGCTATTGCTTCGGCACACAAAGTAAGTGCAAAAAAGTAGTGAGCCGCAATCCCTAAACAGTTAACAACTACCCACAGCAGCATCGCCCAAATAGGCAGGGGAGCGCGCTGTTGCAGCTTTTTTGCAGCTAAGGTGAGGCAAAAAAGAGAGGCAATAACTAATAAGATTCCTAAAGTGTAATGGCGAGCTTCTTGAGCGAGATAAATGCCGTAGGGAGAAACTGCCATCATCGCGGCCGCACATTGACCGACTAAACGCGAAGTAAAAGCAAACTTGCCCAAAAAGTAAATAGCGGGAACTGAAATCACGCCCAATAAAGCAGGAAGAGCTCGCCCAATCCAAACTAAACTATCCTCGGAAGGCCCAAACAGTCGCATCCACCAGTGGGCAAGCATAAAATACACTGGTGGATGGTTGCTTTCTAGCAGCAAATTGCGGAGCACGTCGGCGGTGTCAGCATCGGAACCTAATTGTAGCGGTTGTAATAATGTAGAAAGGTCGATCGCGCGATCGAGCGGCACACCGCGAAAACTGTTGCCCAAACTAAATACTAGAGTCGAAAACTCGTCTGTCCATAGCGGTTTCGAGTCCAAATTGGCAAAGCGCAAAATCAAGGCGATCGCCGTCCACAGAAATAGCAACAACAGTTGTTTGTTCTTAATCATTAATTCAGTCAATCGATTTTAGATTTTAGATTTTAGATTTTAGATTTTAGACTTCGGCGTGCAGTTCGACAAGCTCACCGTCCGCGCTAGAGGAGAACGATTTTAGATTTTAGAATTGAAGCATTGAAGCATTGACTTGCGCGAGATAAATCCGGGGGCTTGTATCCTAGATGCTTTCGGTCATTCAAAGGCATAGGGCAGGAGACCAATTTGTCATTAGCCATCAGTCATTTTATCCATTATCAATTACCAATTACCCATTTCGCATTACCCATTTCCCATTACCTACTTCACGTCCGTCACCCGCCAACTCAACTTCATATTGATCCAGAAATTCCACAGAGTCACAGTTGCGATCGCAATCAACTTAGCCAAATATTCGTTTACCTTAAAAACATTAAACAGCACATTCACCAGCAGCACATTTATCATCAAGCCAATCAAACAAATCACATTAAATTTCAACAGCCGTTTCAAGCGCTGGCGCTTTCCCTGCTGCCGCTTAGAAATATCACCAAAAGTCCATAAATCGTTCCACAAAAAATTATTGAAAATTGCCACTTCAGCAGAAAAAATTGCACTGCGAGTCAGCCCCAAACCGAGGACAGTCCGCAGCAAGTAAAAAACTCCCATATCCACAAACACGCCGCTGAAACCAACCACGCCAAACCGCAGGAATCTGCCCATCGGCCAGCGGGCAAAGCGCAACCGAAGCAAATGTTGCAAATACTCAATATACTGTTTCCAGGTAACTTTGCTCTCCCCTTCTTGCCGCTCGTGAAACACGTAACCAACTTCTCCAATCCAGCGGATATCGCCTCTGCCGAGCACTTCAATCAATATTTTGTAGCCAGCAGGATTCATGGTTTTGCCGGCTATGCAACAGCGCCGCACCATAAAATACCCGCTCATCGGATCGGAAACTCGGCCCACCACTCCCGGCAGGATCACTAACCCCACGGTTTGAGCGCCCCGCGATAAAAATCGCCTGACAACGCTCCAGTCGCTCACCCCGCCCTCGCCCACGTGACGGCTCGCAGCGGCCAAATCTGCTCCCCGCTGAATTTCTGCTAAAAGCTGCAACAGCGTTTCCGGGGGATGCTGCAAGTCGGCATCGATGACGCCCAAAACCTCGCCCCTAGCCGCCTGCCACCCGCGAATCACCGCTGTGGAAAGTCCCCGCTCGTCTTCCCGGCGCATCACCCGCAATTGCGGATATTCCGGTGTCAGGGAAAGGGCGACTTCCCAAGTGCGATCGGGGCTGTCGTCATCGACTACAATTAATTCGTAGTTGCCGGGAATGATGCCATCGAGCAATTGGCTCAATTTTTCCACAATACTCTGGATATTCCTGCACTCGTTGTAGGTGGGAATGACGAGGGAAAAATAAATTTCCGCTGTGCGTGCATCTGTAAAAGTTGAACCGAAAGTCTGTATAGCAGGAATTTGCAAGGGCCCCGACGGCACTGGCAATACCTGATTTGGTTGGTAGCTGCCCATAATTTCAGTGTTCAGAAAGTCAAGGATAGTTTGGTAGAACTTGAGATTGTAAAATATCGTTCCTCCATAATTGATTAGTTAAAATATAAAAACGCCTTAATTCTAGTCAGTAATTCTGTAATTGAGTTAAAAAGAAAACTGTGGATGCAATTCTCGATCGAGCTTTACAAGGTTATAACATCTCTTCTGCAGAAGCATTGGTACTTTTGCAGCAAACAGAGCCAGACGCGCGAGCTTCTATTCAAACAACCGCTGACTTGCTCCGGCGCCGACAATCAGGGGATACTGTCACCTACGTTATCAATCGGAATATTAATTTTACTAACATTTGCGAGCAGCATTGCAGTTTTTGTGCATTCCGCCGCGACGAGGGAGATGAGGGCGCTTTTTGGTTAGATGCAGCTCAAATTCAGGAAAAGGCAACTGATGCAGTGCAGCGGGGTGCGACGGAAATTTGTATGCAGGGCGGCTTAAATCTTCAAGCTAAGCTCAACGGCGCATTTTTACCTTATTATCTGCAATTGGTGAAAACTATTAAGGATAAGTTTCCTCAGTTGCACTTGCACGCTTTTTCGCCCCAAGAAATAGAATTTATTGCCAGAGAAGATAATCTTAGTTTCAGCTATGTAATTTCGGCTTTGCAGGATGCGGGAGTTGGTTCGATGCCGGGAACCGCGGCAGAAGTTCTCGACGATGCTGTGCGGCGGGTGATTTGCCCGGAAAAACTAAATTCGGCAACTTGGCTAGAAATTGTGGGAACTGCTCACCGTCTGGGTTTGCCGACAACGAGTACAATGCTTTGCGGGCATATTGAGACAGCCGAACAGCAGGTTTTGCATTTAGAAAAAGTGCGATCGCTCCAACAAACTGCGATCGACCAAAACTATCCAGCACGCATCACAGAATTTATTTTACTACCCTTTGTTGGACAGGAAGCACCGGCACCTTTGCGGAGTCGAGTCGGCCGCGACCAACCAATTTTAGCAGATACATTGTTACTCACCGCAGTATCGAGAATCTTCTTGGGAAATTTGATTCCCAATCATCAACCGAGTTGGGTAAAATTAGGTTTAGATGGAGCTACAGAAGCGCTGAAATGGGGCTGCAACGACATCGGCGGTACATTGATGGAAGAACACATTACAACGATGGCTGGTGCGGTTGGCGGCAGTTGTCAGTCTGTGGAAGATTTGCAAAATGCGATTAGTTCTTTGGGGCGGAGTTATCAGCAAAGAGATACAATTTATCGACCTTTAGGGGTTGACAATTTGGCAGTAATAAGTAGTAGGATAAATTGAGCGATGTCTTACAGCGAGTTCACCTCAATTATCAAAGTTAAACAAGCCTTTGGATTAACAACTGTAGAAGGCCCGCGATTTCTACCGCAAATAACTCCGATCGCTCCGAGTGCAACCCTGACAGATTTTTTGGCAAATAGTTTACCCGTAGCTGTGGCCACAGGTAG
This sequence comes from Microcoleus sp. AT8-A3, assembly GCF_036705675.1. Classification (NCBI taxonomy): domain Bacteria; kingdom Bacillati; phylum Cyanobacteriota; class Cyanophyceae; order Oscillatoriales; family Microcoleaceae; genus Microcoleus; species Microcoleus sp. AT8-A3. The sequence goes on along the minus strand of NZ_JAUBVD010000062.1, from coordinate 16,557 downwards.
CGAAAAAGCTCGATCGGAAATGATTATTACTCCGGTACTGCTGGAAGTCAGGAAGATTTTGCAGCAGAATATTAGCTTGTTTTCGGGGGAAGACTTTACGGTTGATTACGAAACTGGACTAAACGGGATTTGTGATTATTTGATTAGTCGTTCTCCAGAAATGTTGGAGATTGAAGCACCCGCAGTGGCGGTTGTTGAGGCTAAAAAAGCCGATTTGAAGACAGGAATTGGACAGTGCGTTGCAGAAATGGTGGCAATGCAGAAGTTTAATGAAGCGAAGGAAAAACCAATTTCAGTTATTTATGGCAGTGTCAGTAACGGCACGCAGTGGCGATTTCTTAAACTAGAGGAAAAAATTGTATCGATCGATCTTAATGACTATGCCTTGCCTCCGGTGGACGAAATTTTGGGAATGCTAGTTTGGATGGTACGAGATGGCTGAATAACCGCGATCGCACTTTTGACTCAGTTGCTAAAGTGCGATCGCACATTTAGACTTCATTGCAACCGGATTAATTTGACTAACAGACTCATGATTTCTCCCCGATCGGGTGTAATAATGATGCGATTGTCGGGAATGGCGATGGGATGAGTCCAACGAACAGCTTCCTCGTAGCGCAATGCGTGCAGTTGGTGGATAGTTCGGCGTACCCCCAGCGGCGAACCGATGATGACGTGACGGACTGCTTCGCGATCGCCCTCAAAGGTTTGGTTGGTTAAAACATTCGGCGATGTTTGGTTCGATGATGAATCTTGCAACATAGCTTTGACCAATAATTTTGGATAGGTTTGATGCTTTGTAATGGTAAAACCGCGTACAATTTCTAATGAAAGAAAAGACCGCTATTCCCGTAAATCACAATTTGTTAAAACAATACTATCTGATGTTTCTGTATTTGCCTAGAGCAAATCAATTTAGGGTAAGCGTAAATCAATTTAGGGCAAGCGTAAATCAATTTATGGTAAGCGTAAATCAATTTACGGTCAGGGTCAATTAGCTTATGGAAATGTTTAAAAAATTCGAGCGATCGCCCCTAATGCGACTGAGAGTTCAGCGGTTTATGACTCAAAAACAGCTAGGAAAAGCACTTGGAGTTACGGAAATGACGGTAAGCAACTGGGAATCCGGGCGATCTGTACCGAAGCTAACGCCTGTTCAATACAAGAAGTTGCTAGAGATTCTGCAAATTACCTCTGCTGAATTACCAGACCAATTTGGTTTTCCTAGCGATGCTGATGGATAGAAAATGGAATATTATAATCGAGGCGTTTTAAATTTTAAACCAAAAATGGTGAAAGTTAATCTACTCAAAATTACTAGATAATAAAACTAACTAAAATTCCCAAAATTTCATCAACTGGCGGCAGCGAGTATTCTCTCAAACCAATGGTAACAGTTTGCTCTTCTAATTTGATAAATTTCCACAAGTTCCCGGTCGTAACGCAACCATAGAGCTTGTTTACAAAGTAGCCGTTTTTTTCATTGAAACGCTGAGCCGCAATCATTTCAGCAACACATTGTCCAAGTCCGCCGTTGATGTCTTCTTTTTTAGCTTCCACCACAATCATAGCAGGAGCTTCGATAAAAAGTTGTTCGGGTGATTTGCTGATGAGGAAATCGCAGACACCGTTAAGTCCCACAGATTGATCTACAGTAAATTCATTCCCAGAAAAAAGACTGATTTGCTGATGAAAAATATCTTTTAATTCTAAAAGAATCGGACATATAATCATTTCAGAACGAGCTTTTTCCGTATTCAGTGCTAGGGCAAGAGGCAGGCGTTTTTCGATGAACTCAGCTAGGGCTGGACTCGGCTGAATCGGGGGCGCAGAAACAATAAAAGTAGGTACTTCTATTAGGGTGAGCTGAAAGTCTTGTTTGACTTTTTTGAGGGTGAATTCGCTATAGGACATTGCTGTTCCACGCTCTGAATAAAGTGGTCTGGCTTAGATTATAACTCACATCTTTTACTATTTTCATGAACAGGCTTTCCGGCCTGTTCCACAACATATTAAATTAATGCTCTTTCGCTGAATCCGGCAGTCCGCCAGGGGTTGAAACCCCTGTCTCAAAGCTAAAGTCCTCGCTATGAGGACTGAAGAACTCATTAGTCCTCATAGCGAGGACTTTAGCTATTAGCCAGGGAATTGATTCCCTGGCGGCCTGGGGGCTTTTCGGTTTAAGCAGGAGAGGAGATTAAACCTTAAACTTCTCCACAATCCGTCTCATCGCTTCTTCCACATTCTCCCGACTATTAAACGCCGAAATGCGGAAATAACCCTCACCCGCCGCACCAAAACCAGAACCCGGAGTTCCCACCACATTGCAAGTTTCCAGCAACTTCTGAAAGAAATCCCAACTCGACAAACCGTGAGGCGTTTTCACCCACACATAAGGTGCATTTTCGCCACCAAAAACCTCGATTCCCGCCGCTGTCAATTTCTCGCGAATAATCGCAGCATTTTCCATGTAAAAATTGACTAATGCCTGAATCTGTGCCTTGCCAGCCTCTGAATAAACCGCCTCAGCACCGCGCTGCACAATGTAAGAAACACCGTTAAACTTAGTAGATTGGCGGCGGTTCCACAATTTCCAAATTTCCACATCGGAACCATCTGCTGCTTTTCCAGTCAAAGTCTTCGGTACAACTGTTAGCGCACAGCGAGTACCCGTAAAACCAGCATTTTTGGAAAAAGAACGAAATTCGATCGCACAATCCCGCGCCCCTTCAATTTCGTAGATAGAATGGGGTAAACTCGGATCGGTAATATACGCTTCGTAAGCCGCATCGAAGAAAATAATCGAACCGTTAGCTTTAGCATAATTTACCCAAGCTTGCAAGTGTTCCTTGGTTGCAGTTGCCCCCGTCGGGTTATTCGGGAAACACAAGTAAATTAAATCGACTTTTTTGTCCGTGGGAATTTCCGCAGTAAAATTGTTTTCCGCTGTAATTGGCAGGTAAACTAAGCCGCCGTATTCGCCATTTTCGTTCGCATCTCCCGTGTGCCCAGCCATCACGTTAGTGTCTACATACACCGGATAAACAGGATCGGTAACTGCGATCGTGTTATTGTTGCCAAAAATATCGAGAATATTGCCGCAATCGCACTTAGAACCATCAGAAATAAAGATTTCCGAAGCATCAACATCGCATCCCCGCGACTTGAAATCGTGCTCGGCAATTTTCTCCCGCAGCCACTCATAACCTTGTTCCGGGCCGTATCCTTTAAAGGTATCCCGCGAACCCATTTCTTCCACCGCCGCCACCATCGCCTCCCGACAAGCAGCCGGTAGCGGTTCAGTCACGTCGCCAATCCCCAGCCGGATGATGGGCGCTTCGGGATTAGCCTCTGCATAGGCTTTCACCCTGCGCCCAATTTCGGGAAACAGGTAGCCAGCTTTGAGTTTGAGGTAGTTGTCGTTGATAGTTGCCATAGTTCGATCGCTACAGAATGTCGTAGAATAGCTTATACCATTTTAGATTTTAGATTTTAGATTTTAGATTTGAAGAATTGAAGAATTGAAAAACTGGGAATGACTGATGACTATGGGGGTTGGCAGCTTGCAGGCAGTTGCATTCTGTTTTGAAATTGGTATTGTAAAACTTTATTGAGTTTGTAAGCAATTATAGACAACAATGGTATTATATTGCTAGTGGTGCTAAGCAAGGAATAAGTACAACTCAAAAAATGGAAGTCTCAAATGCAGCTAGCAGAAAGGCACATCATTAAATCAACAGAATCTCGTTTTGCCGAAATTGACCAACTAGCCTTCAAATCCAAGAATCTGTACAATGTCGCTAACTACGTCATTCGTCAGAATTTTATTTATGGATGGGGCTACACCAATTACAACGAGATGAATCGATTGATGAAGTTTCACGAAGCATACAAAGCTTTACCCGCTAAAGTAAGCCAGCAAATATTAATAATGCTAGATAAAAATTGGAAGTCGTTTTTTGAAGCTGCTAAAGCTTACAAAGTTGACCATTCCAAATTTACTGGTAGCCCAAAATTACCAAAATACAAAGATAAGCTTAAAGGTCGAAATCTTCTCGTCTACACGATTCAGGCGATTAGTAGCAAGCAGTTGAGAAACGGAATCATCAAATTTTCCGGCACTGAACTCTCAATTAAAACTAGAGTCAGCCCTGACAGAATTTGTCAAGTTAGGTTGGTTCCAAAATGCGATTCTTATGTAATTGAGGTAATTTATGATGAACCGGAGTCCACCCTTGGCGATGCTAATTCTGTAGCTAGTATTGATTTGGGACTGGATAATTTAGTGGCGCTAACTTCAAATCAACCGGGTTTTGTCCCACTGTTGATTAACGGGCGACCACTAAAATCAATCAATCAGTTCTACAACAAACGCAAAGCAACATTACAATCCCAATTAAAAGGGAATCGCAAAACTTCACATCGAATTCAACAGCTAACTCGCTGTCGCAATCAGAAAGTAGACAATTACTTGCACCATACCAGCCGTCTAATTGTTGATATCTTGATGTGCAAGCAAATTGGGACGCTAGTAATCGGCAAAAATGCACAGTGGAAAACCGATATCAATCTCGGAAAGCAGACTAACCAAAACTTGGTCAGTATTCCTCACGCTCGATTGATTGAGATGCTGGAATAGAAAGCTTTCTTGGTGGGAATCAAGGTAATTGTGCAGGAGGAATCTTTCACTTCCAAAGCCAACTTTCTAGGTTTAGATCCAATTCCTGTTTACGGGGAAACGAAAACAGAGCCTGTTTTTACTGGCAAACGGATTAAGCGAGGTTTGTACAAAACATCGACTGGTCAGTTGATCAATTCTGACGTAAATGGTGCTTACAACATCCTCAGAAAAGCAATCCCAAATGCGTTTAGCGATGGGATAGGGAGCTGCGTAGTTCAGCCGAGGCGGGTTAATCCGCTCGAAGTAAAACGGAAAGGGGAGGGGCTGATGCCTCCCATGTCATTGCAATAAATGACTATAGTTTTACTAGCTATTACTACTAATCGTCTTTCTCAAGCAAAAGGAAGTTCGGCAACAAATTTTATCAGGGATTTAACGGATTTAACGGATGGATATTGAGGAGCGAGGGAAGATTTTCCCCGTTCGGACACTCGAACACTCGGCAAATCCGCCATCACAGGCAATCTGCAGAGTCGCTCACAGCTATTGACAAAAAAATCAAACTATCTTGTATAATCAGAATAGCGTGCAGTGCAGAAGCAATTATGGATGAGATCGAGTATGCCAAACTCTATCAGGAACTGGCGGCAATTCTGAATGAGTTTAATTTGGGTTGGGTAGTTCAACAAGTAGCGGATACTGTAGAGATAGGCAAAGTAATTGAAGAGCGATCGCTCAAAAGAAAAACACCTCTGCTCAAGATAGAAGATTATACCGCAAAAGAACAACTTTTGCTGTTAATTAATGCTGTTGAACAAGCGACGGTCAACACTTCCGAAATGGAAGACGAAATTGCTTATTTCTTGAAAGTAGAATCAGAAACCTCTCCCCTCGGCACAAAAATTACCTTTGCCAATTCAGGTGGCGAAACTGCCAAAACAATCGAGTTTACCTCCAGCGTCACAGCCCCCCGTCACAAACAGGCGATCGCCCTCAAGCACTTGCTGGAAAAACTGCCCTCCGGGCCCAGCAACTACGCCATCAATTCCGAAATTAAAAGCAAATTAAAAAGCTCGATCGATCCAGATTTTAACACAGCAGCAGAACAAGCCAGAATTTTTGACACTTACCTCTTCACAATCTTGCTAAAAGCAGTTGCTAATGAAGGCGGTACTATTTATTACAACAATGTTTTAGACGACGAAACACCGAAATATTTAACATTTAGAAAAACAGCGGGAAAAATCCACGGAACTGCACATCCCTATACTCATGCTGTGGTGGAATTTCCCGACAAACCAGCCCTGGAAGTTCACCTAGGAGTAAAAGTCCAAGGTAGAGCCGGAGTTCTGCACAACTGCAACGTGTTAATTTTGTACCAAAAAGAAGCAAATATCTGTCGATTGCTCAACCGCGAACCCCGGCACTCGCAGGTAATTTTAGCAGTAAAATCGGAACACAGCACTTCAGAACTTCAACTAGAAATGGCCGGTGCTTTTATCGGCTTAGCGTCAGATATTCGCTACGAAGGTGGCAGCTATTTCATTTCTAACAGTTACTCCCAACCCATAGCAAAACTGCTAACTACCGCGCGCAAAAAATGGGAACACAACATTTTTCCGAGAGCCACAAACGATGTCCACCGAATGATGTACTCGTTTCAAACTATCTTTAAAGACTTTAAAGCCAGAAACTGATTCAATTAATCAGGACTAAGGCAAACTGTCACAAAAGTCTTGCTACATTTTTTGTGTTAGGTTTCGTTTCACGAGCCTAACCTACTGTCTGATTCAAGTAAGGAATGTTTTTCTGGTTGTTTCCGGAGGGGTAAATTCGAGTTTCCTAAATTTGCCCGGTTAAATGTATCTGCTAATGTATCTGCTACATGAGCCAAGAAAATAATCTATCATGTTGCGAGCACCCGAACCTTACGAATAATGTTTAAGAAAGATAAATCTTCCCTGCTGTTTACGATCGGAGCCGCCACACTTCTGATCGGTTTAGGCTTTGTCACCTACTACCTCGTCATTTCCCGTGGGCCCGCCAAAGATTTGCCGCCGGGGGCAACGGTTGTCCCGCAAGATACGATGATGGCCCTATCCATCAGCACCGATGAATCGCAGTGGAATAGACTGCGAGAATTTGGCACGCCGGAGTCAAAAGCTTCGTTTGAGAGGTTTTTAACTCAAATGCGCGATCGCCTGCTCACAAGCAACGGCTACGCCTACGGGCAAGACATTCAACCCTGGGTTGGTAACACAGCAATGGTAGCCTTTCTCCGCAACAAAATAGCTATACCAGCCCCCTCGCCGGCACCCAACACGCCCCCATCTCCGCCAATTCAACAGTCAGTGGCAATTATCCTGCCAATTGCCAACCCAGTCAAAGCCAAAGAATTATTAGCAAAACCCAGACCCCTTAGCCAAGGAAAAATTGTTGAGCGTAATTATAAAGGGGTGCAAGTCACAGAAACTCAAGGCGTACCCGATCGCAATTTCTCAGTCGCGGTACTCGGCACAAGGTATCTAGCAGTCACCACAGATCCTAGCGCTACAGACAGAATAATCGACACCTACAAAGGCGAACCTTCCCTAGCAAAAACCCCTGGCTATGCAGACGCCATAGACAAAATAAAAAGTCCGGGAGCCTTCGGTCAAATCTACGTCAATATGCCCGTTGCCGCCGCCTATGCCGCCGCCAACTCAGCCCGCGAAATTTCGCCAGAAAGCCTCGAAAAACTGCAACAAAATCAGGGATTTGCCACCACAGCGACGCTGGAAGAAGAAGGAATTGCCTTCAAATCAGTCTCTTGGCTAAAACCCGATTCTACCAGAAGGATAGCAGTAGAAAACAATGCTCTAAAAATGGTTAACCGCCTGCCAAACAATACAATAATGATGGTATCCGGCGGCAACTTGCAGCGTTTGTGGCAAGACTACGTATTGGGAGCCGAGGCCAACCCGATTTCCCCGATTAATCCCCAAGTTTTACGCACAGGTTTAAAATCCACTACGGGCCTGGATTTAGATAAAGACTTGATGAACTGGATGGCGGGAGAATTTTCTCTATCATTAATACCGGCGCCCGCCCAGAATCCCAGAGACAAATTTGCTGCCGGATTTGTATTTATGGTGGAAACAAACAACCAGGGGGCTGCGAACAAATCCCTGAAACAGCTTGATGAAACGATGAAAACTAAAGGATTTAGAGTGGAGGAAATTCAAGTCGGCGGCAAACCGGGGATTAAATGGACATCGCCGTTTGGAGGGATTACGGTAACTCGCGGCTGGATGAACAATGTAGCGTTTATGACAGTAGGAGCTCCCGTGGTTGATGCGATCGTTCCGGAACCGAAAAGTCCGCTTTTAAGCAGCGAACTGTTCCAGAAAACAGTCCGATCGCAACTTACACCCCACAACGGCAATTTCTTCATCGACACCGAGAGTGCGTTTAACCCGAAAAACCTAGCTTTGCCGGAGTTTCCTCCCAGCCAAAAAATGTGGATTGACGCCACGCGGTCGATCGGCGTTACAGCGGCCGTCATTGGCGATCGTACCACCCGTTATGACGCTTTTGTCGGTCTCAAAAAATCCACCCAATCCACTCCTTCACCGGGCCTTGCTTCACCGCGCCCTGCTTCACCGCGCCCTGCTTCACCCAGTCCCTCGCCCACTGTCCAAACTTCACCCAATTAACTCTTAAATCCTGCCACAAATCCGCCTGCACACCCCCTTAACCACCAACAGGGCGATCGATTAAAATCCAAAACCCGCCGATATAAATCGGCAATAATCGAGTTGACTATAAAAGGGAAGTAGAGCCGGATTTAAGGAGTTTTACTTCACAAAACCTCACACAAAACAACCAAAAACCCGGTTTTTTATTTAAATAAACCGGGTTTCTGAATACTCTAACAATTTGACTTACTGAAGAAGAATTCAGAAGTCAGCAGCCTGAATCTCGAAGATATTCTGTGCGAAAGGATCGAGAATCGAGGCTTAAGCCCCCCGATTTTAATGGTGGGTCACAAAAAATCACTTCCGTGACCGTTAACACTCACTTCAGGCATGGGGTATTCTGAATTCTGAATTCTGTCTTCTGACCCTTCTCATTTCTTATTTTCATAATTTTAATTTTCGGCAAGTGTAGACTTTTTTTGTATAAAATAAAAATTTTTGGGATGTTTCCGAGTCAGTCTTGGACGCAGAAACCTAGTTTTTGAAGCCCGATACTTCCTTCAGACTCTCAATAATAGTTAAAAAACCAGGTTTCTACGGGTGGGAGTGCCTCTATGAAGGCCGTTTTTGTTTTTTTTTATTAATATGTCATGCGGAAGATACAGAGCCTAGGCATTTCGAGTTATATTTAGATTGTGGAGAAGATACGCTGAGAAAATTGCAAAAGCAGAGGCCAATTCTACCCATTGACTCCTGAATGCACTTGCAGTCAGCAACCCGGTTGCTTCATAAATATAGCGTCTTCAACCGTTCCGAAAAACCTATGCAGATATTGGCCTTCCTAGTCAGCACCTGTACAAAATCGGAACCCGCAGTCAAGCATCTTAACTGACTACGTTCATCTGGTCACGACACCGTGATGTAAACGCCAGCATTATGCACTGTCGAAGGCGATTAAGGAACGAGTGAACAGGTTGATAGCCAAGCGTATCGCTTTCCTAAGCAGGGAACGTGAACCTTTACCAGGCAAACCTTACTTAGCAATAAGACTTACAGAATAGCTCACAAATACCACCTCTGAAAATGAGGGGTAGATTTCCAATCTTCTACGCACATTGACCAGACACAGCACAGATGTGGAGATATTTAGTGACACAGCCGTAAACCCAAGTTTTTTCTACAAAGTCGGTTTTTTTACCTAATTTCTGTGATTTATATATTTTACCCATTAAAAACCTATGAAAAGCGTCAAAAATATTCAAAAAACGTCTAAATCCCTATCTAAAGCAAGAATAAGCAAACTGGCACTTGCTCTGCAAATAGTCTTAATAAATCTTTACTTTGTGCAAGCAAAAGCTGAAGGTCAAACAATTGTGCCAGCGGCGGACGCAACGGGTACTACCGTGACTCCCGCAGCGCAAAACGGAACTCCTGGGCAGCCAACTCGCTTCGATATTGAAGGCGGACAATTATCGAGCGATCGACAAAATCTTTTCCACAGCTTTACAGAATTCGGCTTGTCGGAAAATCAGATTGCCAACTTTATATCAAACCCCAACATTCGCAACATTTTAGCGGGCATAGGCGGCGGCAACCCCTCGATTATTAACGGCTTAATTCAAGTAACCGGCGGCAATTCTAACTTGTTTCTAATGAATCCATCCGGCATCATATTTGGCAACAGTGCCAGCTTAAACGTGCCGGCTTCTTTCACAGCAACCACCGCCACCGCTATTGGATTTGGTTCAAACTCGTTTAACGCTGTCGGTAGTAGCACTTACACATCTCTGACAGGCGTGCCCAATTCCTTTGCTTTTGGGGCCGATCGAGCAGGGGCAATTATCAACACAGCCGACTTAGCAGTCAAATCAGGGCAGAACTTAACCTTGCTAGGCGGCACCGTTGTCAGCACAGGCAGCCTTTCGGCCCCAGACGGTCAACTTACCGTAGCATCAGTCTCCGGGACAAATTTAGTGCGCGTCAGCCAGCGAGGCAATTTGCTGAGTTTGGAAATCGAGCCGCCCTCAGCGACGAGCCCAGGAACAGCGCCAACAGCTTCGACATTCTCGATCGCAACCTTGCCCGAACTCCTCACAGGCATCGGTGAAACGAACGCTACAGGCCTCAGCGTCAATGCCAACGGTGAAGTGGTACTCACGGCCTCTAACCGAGCAGTAGCTGCGGGGGACGTGGCACTAAAAGATGCAAACGCTCGGGCGATCGAAATTCAAGCAGCCAACAGCATTGCAGTCAGCGGAAACCTGACAAGTTCCCAAGGCGGCCCAATCGCCCTAGAAGCTAGGGGTGATATTAGCACTGTCGATATCAACTCCAACTCCGACACCACCGCAGGCGGCAACATCACCGTCACCAGCCGTACAGGAAAAGTAGAAACAGGCAATATCAACGCAAGGTCGATCGACAAAAACAGCAACGCCGGAGACGTTAGTATTGCAGCACCCTCAAGCAGCATTCAAACAGGTTTCATAGACGCCAACTCCGAAGAAAAACAAGGTGGCGAAGTCACCCTCAACGCGCGCAACGATATCGAAGTAACCCATATCAACACCGAAGGTAGAACAGGCGGAGGAAAGATTGACATTACAGCCGGCGGCAATTTCCGAGCGACAGGCACTTTCACAAACGATAACAACTGCTTGTCGCAAGCTTGCAGCATTTCCGCATCCACGACAGGTAGCGCCAATGGTGGAGATATCACCATTCGCCACGGTGGCGAAGCCTCGAACACTCTTTTCACCATCGGGCCAGACTATAACAGAGTCAACGGTACTGCTGGCAGCATTGCCACCGGCGGTCCAAAGAAGGAAAATGTGATTACAAAGGGAGGTTATTTCAGCCCCAACCCTCAGATAGTACAGCCGACACAAATTAACATTACGGCTTCTTCAGTATCGCCAGCACCAACACCCGCACCAACACCCGCACCAACACCCGCAGCGACACCCGCACCAACACCCGCACCCGCAGCGACACCAACACCCGCACCAACACCCGCACCAACACCCGCACCCGCAGCGACACCAACACCCGCACCAACACCCGCACAAACACCCGCACCCGCAGCGACACCCGCACCCGCACCAGCAGCGACACCCGCACCCGCACCAGCACCAGCACCCGCACCAGCACCAGCACCAGCACCCGCACCAGCACCAGCACCAGCACCAGCACCAGCACCAGCACCAGCACCAGCACCAGCACCAGCCCCAGCACCCGCACCCGCACCAGCACCAGCACCCGCACCCGCACCAGCACCAGCCCCAGCACCAGCCCCAGCCCCAGCACCAGCACCAGCACCAGCACCCGCACCCGCGCCCTTACCCGCGCCGACTCCCCCGCGAGCATCCCTACCAGCACCAGCACCCGCCCCAGCACCCGCACCCGCGCCAGCACCCGCGCCCGCACCAGCACCCGCGCCAGCACCCGCGCCCGCACCAGCACCAGCACCCGCCCCAGCACCCGCGCCAGCACCCGCACCCGCGCCAGCACCCGCGCCCGCACCAGCACCCGCACCAGCACCCGCCCCAGCACCCGCACCCGCACAAACATTAACGCCAGCACCCGCGCCAGCGCCAGCGCCCGCACCAGCACCAGCACCCGCGCCCGCACCCGCGCCCGCACAAACATTAACGCCGACGCCAGCACCGGTCTCAAATCTGCCACCAGCACCGATAATTACTCAAAATCCAGCACCAGTCCCAAATTTGCCGATCGCACCGACAATTACTCAAAATCCAGCACCGGTCTCAAATCTGCCACCAGCACCGACAATTACTCAAAATCCAGCACCAGTCCCAAATCTGCCACCAGCACCGATAATTACTCAAAATCCAGCACCGGTCTCAAATTTGCCACCAGCACCGATAATTACTCAAAATCCAGCACCGGTCTCAACTCTGCCACCAGCACCGACAATTACTCAAAATCCAGCACCGGTATCAAATGTGCCACCAGCACCGACAATTACTCAAAATCCAGCACCGGTCTCAACTCTGCCACCAGCACCGACAATTACTCAAAATCCAGTGGTTGCGCCTGCTGCTGCGCCCATAAATCTCGCGCCGACACCGGAGATCGCAGCCAACCAGCCACCCAGCACAAATCGTTTATTTTCGCCTAGCTTGCAAGAGCAAAACCAGATATCTAATTCCTTGCAACAGCGCATTTCACCTCCCGCGTTTGGGAATCTTGAAGCTTCCAAGTTGCCCACTAACGTCGGCGCTGTTATTTTTCCCGTGGAGGAGAGATTTACCAGTGAGTTTGTCGATTACCTAAATTTGCCATCAACAAATACGATCGCCACCCTAGAAGATGCTCAAAATACCCTCCGCGGCGTCCAACAAGCCACAGGCATCAAACCAGCTCTCATTTATATCAGCTTTGTACCCAGGGGCTCTACAGTCGATCGGCCTTACAGCAGTTCCCCCGTTTTGCGCGTAGAACAGCAAATTCAAGCCTCTGACGAACTGGAAATGATGGTGATCGCCCCGGAAGGCGTGCCCGTTCGCCAGCGCATCTCTGGAACCTCTCGCGCCCAGGTAATGCAAGCTATGGAGAGATTTCGGGCTGAACTGACTAATCCGGTAAAGCGCAATACTAAAAGTTATTTGCCCTTGGCTCAGCAGCTCTACCAGTGGATAGTAGCGCCGCTCGAAGCAGAACTGCAAGCCAAAGGCATTGAGAATTTATCTTTTATCTCAGATATGGGGTTGCGATCGATACCGATGGGCGCCCTGCACGACGGCAAAGGCTTTCTGGTAGAGCGTTACAGTGTTGGATCGATGCCGAGTCTCAGTTTGACGGATACCAGCCCCGCCAATTTCAAAAATACCCAAGTTCTGGCAATGGGGGCGTCGCAATTTCCAGAGATGAGTCCTTTGCCTGCGGTGGAAATAGAAGTATCGACAATCACGCCGCAGCAGTGGCCCGGCAAGTCTTTCTTGAACGAAGCTTTCACCCTGGCCAATTTAAAATCGCAGCGCCAGCAGTATCCTTTTGGGATGATTCACTTGGCTACCCACGCCGAATTTCGATCGGGAGAGCCCAGCCAATCCTTTATTCAGTTGTGGGATACTAAATTGCGTTTGGATCAGTTGCGGCAAATGGGATGGCACAGCCCGCAAGTTGAAATGTTAGTTTTGAGTGCTTGCAAGACTGCTGTGGGCGATCGAGAGGCCGAGTTGGGCTTTGGCGGGTTAGCCGTGCAAGCCGGGGTTAAATCGGCTATGGCGACTCTTTGGTATGTCAGCGACGAGGGCAGTTTAGGATTAATGGCGGAGTTTTACGGGCAGTTAAAAACTGCTCCGATTAAAGCAGAAGCACTGCGGCAAGCGCAATTAGCGATGTTGCGCCAAGAGGTGCGAATTGAAGGGGGGATGCTGCACACTTCTGTTGGCAATCTGCCGTTACCTCCGGAATTGGCAAACACGACGAGTCAGAATTTCTCTCATCCTTATTATTGGTCTGCTTTTAGAATGATTGGTAATCCTTGGTGAGAAGAGAGGACTTACGCAGAACCTCTATTATCTGTAGGGTGTGCAGTGCACACCTTACAGATAGGCAATCCTTGGTAACAAGAGTTGTTTGAGTCGATCAATAGTATTATACTATTATCAAAATCTTGACTTAAAGGGAGCATAAGTATGAGCATTGTTCCACCACGCGGAATGGCAGTCACTGAGGCTTATCGGCTCTATCGGTCAGGTAACTTATTGGTAAACAGAAAGTATCAAAGAAAATTAATTTGGTCAGTTGACGAAAAAGAAAAACTGATTGGAAGCATTTTAAAGGGATATCCAATTCCTTTGATTCTACTAGCTGAACGTCCTCAAGTTCATGGAAGTGGAAAGTATGAGATCATAGATGGTATGCAGCGACTTAATGCTATTTGTGGTTTCATTGAAAATTTATTTGCATTTAAGGGCAGGTATTTCGATCTTAACGAGTTCTCCTATGCCAACCAATTAGCTGATGAGAAGGTATTTGAATTTGAAGAAAATTTTGATAAATTAGATAGAAAAGAATGTGCAGATATTTTAGATTATCAGCTTGCAGTAACCATTTACACTGCAATGGATGAAAGCGACATAACAGAGGTTTTTGGCAGAATAAATTCCGGTGGTAAGCATTTAAGCAATCAAGAGAGACGACAAGCAGGTGTAACGACATCATTCGCAGAAGTGGTTCGTACAATTGCTATGCAGTTGCGGGGGGATGATACTCGGAAAACGCTTCACCTATTTGATATGCCCCAGGTTAGTATTGATTCCAAACAGAATAATCAAGGTTATGGGATTCAAGCAGAAGACACTTTGTGGTGCAAGCAAGGAATCCTTAGTATACCTGACCTGCGTGATAGTAAAGATGAAGATATGATAGCAGATATTGCAGCATCTATATTACTTAATGAACCCCTACAAAGAAGCAGAGAGCGGCTAGATAGTCTGTATGATGAAGAGAGCCAGGACTTCCAGTTAATAGAGAAGAGTCTTGCAACCTATGGCTCCAAAAAACTAGAAGAAGAGATTGTAAAAACCTTCTCCATTCTGGGAGAAACTATTGAAACATATAGCTCAGATAATAAGTGTTTACGAAATATCGTAAACCCAGGCATTAATAATCCAATACCGCAGGCTTTCTATACAATATTCATGGCTTTTTTTGAATTAATAATTGATTCAGAACTTCTACCTGCCAACCCTAAAAAGATTATGCAAGCACTCAAAAAGCTTCAGCAGAAGTTAGAGTTAAGCAAGCGATATGCAGAGATAGAGGATCGTATTAATAATATTAATCAAACTAAGGGACTCATACAAAACTGCTTCGCGAAGAAAAAAGATAAATCCACTCTAGGACAAGGTGCTGAGTTGATACAAACATTCAAAAATTCTTTAAGTCGTTCTCGTATTGAAACTACAAAGTACGAGTGCAAGCAAGGTTTGATGGATCTGTCATCAACAAATAGAAAGCTAAATCATGATTTGCTCCAGAGACTTGTTGAAACAATTTGCGGAATTGCCAACTCCGATCCAGACACTGATGGATATATTTTCCTGGGAGTGGCTGATAAAAAGCAAGACGCAGAAAAAATTAAAAATTTAGATGGGATTAATCCTATTGAAATCAATGATAGATATGTTGTAGGAATTGATAGAGAAGCTAGGGTTTCAGGTAAAACGCTAGAGGATTATGTTGGGATATTAATCAATACAATACGTAAATCCGATTTGACTGACACCTTAAAAAGTCAAGTTCTGATGAAAATTGATACTATAGATTTCAAGGGATTATCGGTGATAAGAATTAATGTTCCATCTCAAAAACAGGTTTCCTTTGTAGGTGAAAAAGCTTTTATTAGGGAGGACTCTTCAACTGTAGAAGCTAAAGGGCGAAAACTCGTTGCTGTTTCCCACGTTTTCCAAAAGTAGTTTACGAAGAGAGGGCATGAGATAGTATCGAATCTTTAGCATAACGCCAGTTTATCTAGAGAGTGAAAGCCTTAAGTATCCTTACTGTAGCAGTACACAATCCCACTTAAAAAGCTTGAGAACACAGGGTTTCGGCGTACTCCATCTTTCTGAGAAAGGCTATATGCTGGACTACCCTTGATTGCTTTTTTGAAATTTACTAAAACTTTTAAAGATGTAAATTGCTTTACAGCAGCTTTACGGAAATTTGAGAAAGTTCGATCGCCCAAAACATCTTCCACCATCATCAATCCGCTTCTAATCCGCCGGAATCATCCCCGATCGCACCCTGAACATCCTCTCAGCAACGGCGGATGCACCAAAAGAACCCTAAAACCCAGGAAATAGAGGGGGGGTACGTTTGATGTGTTGGTGCGCGTAAATGGCGCGATCGCCCCCTCAAGTGCAATTCCTAACCTCGTATCAATCTCCCTGCGGCAAATTCTCCAGCCAAACCTCTAAATCCTCGATCGACTGAAAATCTAACAATTCCTCTGCTAGAGTTTCAATTTGCTCGATCGACAAATCAGCAATTCTAGTCGTGATAGATTCCGGTAATGTTCCAACTCGCCGATTTAACAGACGGCGATTTAACAGACGTAAAATCAAGGCTCTTCCTTCTTGTTCGCGACCTTGAACAATGCCTTGCACAATGCCTTGTTCAATGCCTTGTTCAATGCCTTCTTCCTTAGCTTCCCAGGGTAAACGCATCTTAATTTCAACCTCAAACATGATAAGATGAAGTGTTTAGCTAAATCAAGTGCGTAATTGA
>NZ_JAUBVD010000061.1:0-34261 GCF_036705675.1 Microcoleus sp. AT8-A3 | reverse complement strand
CCGCCCGTCCAAAAAGGACGGGCGGGACGCCCATCCCACTTTCAAGAGTGGAAGTTATTTAATTCTCATTCCTTAGTGTAATCTCATATTAAACATGATATAATAAAGAGTTAGCCTTTTGAGGCTCCAGACGTTGCGCTGCTAAAATTAGTAGTCAATATTACAGTTGCTATTATACAAACTCTGTCAACATACGTCTGCTGTAGCGTCTACCACATTTTAACTGAATTATGACTGACTCAATTCGCTTCCTCATGTGTGCTCCCGACCACTACGATGTGGATTACGTGATTAATCCGTGGATGGAGGGAAATGTCCACAAATCATCGCGCGATCGCGCCGTCGAACAGTGGGAAAAACTTTACCACGTCCTCAAAGACAACGCCGTGGTAGACCTCGTACCGCCCGAAAAAGGCTGGCCGGATATGGTGTTCACCGCCAACGCAGGCTTACTTTTAGGCAATACCTTCGTCCTCAGCCGTTTCTATCACAAAGAACGCCAAGGCGAAGAACCCTATTTCAAAGCATGGTTTGAAAGCAAAGGTTTCACCGTGCACGAACTCCCGAAAGACTTGCCGTTTGAGGGCGCTGGCGATGCTTTACTCGATCGCGAAGGACGCTGGTTGTGGGCCGGATACGGCTTCCGTTCCGAGCTCGACTCGCACCCGTTACTAGCAAAATGGCTCAACATTGAAGTGCTTTCGCTGCGTTTAGTTGACGAACGTTTCTATCACCTAGACACCTGTTTTTGTCCCTTGACAGGTGGCTATTTGCTCTACTATCCAGCAGCATTTGACTCGTATTCCAACCGCTTAATTGAAATGCGGGTACCACCAGAAAAACGCATTGCCATTGAAGAAGCAGATGCCGCTAACTTTGCCTGCAATGCGGTCAATATTGACAAAGTTGTGGTAATGAACAAGGTTAGCGAAGCCTTAAAATCGCGCATTACTCAGGCCGGTTTTCAAGTAATTGAAACGCCGATGAGCGAATTTCTGAAAGCGGGCGGCGCCTGTAAGTGTTTGACGCTGCGGGTAACGGAACCGGTGCAAGAAGATCGATCGGCAAATGTGATGGTAGAAAGCCGCACAATTCGCATGGAAGGTCACTTGCTGGATGCGGGTTTAATCAGCCGTGCTTTGGACTTAATTGTCGATCTCGGTGGCAGTTTCCAAGTGCTCAATTTCAATCTGGGAGAGCAGCGGCAAAGTACATCATCTGCCGACGTTAAAGTTTCGGCTCCTTCCCACGATGTGATGGAAGAAATGATGGGAATGCTGATTGACTTGGGTGCAGTGCCGCCACCACAAGAGATTTGCGACGCTATTTTAGAACCGGTAGTGCAAGATGGCGTTGGCCCGGACGACTTTTATGTTAGTACGATTTATCCCACGGAAGTGCGGGTAAATGGTCAGTGGGTGAAAGCGCAAAATCAGCGGATGGATGGTGCTGTTGCTATTACTGAAACCGCTGATGGCCCAGTGGCTAAATGCAAATTATTGCGCGACTTAAAAGTAGGAGAAAAAGTCGTTGTTGATGTGGTCGGCATCCGCACCATCCGCAAAACAGAATCGCGGGAACAGCGCAATTCTCAAGAATTCAGCTTTATGTCGGGCAGCGTTTCTAGCGAGCGCCGCGTAGAATTGGTGGTGGAACAAGTAGCGTGGGAATTGCGCCAAATTCGCGATCGCGGTGGCAAAGTTGTAGTTACGGCGGGGCCTGTTGTTATCCACACCGGCGGTGGCGAACATTTAGCACATTTGATTCGCGAAGGTTACGTACAAGCGTTGTTGGGCGGAAATGCGATCGCAGTTCACGACATGGAACAATCGAATATGGGAACCTCTTTAGGGGTTGACATGAAACGCGGTATTGCTGTGCGCGGCGGACATCGGCACCACTTGAAAATAATTAACAGTGTGCGGCGTTACGGGAGTATTGCAAAAGCTGTTGAAGCAGGCTTGGTTACTAACGGTGTGATGTATGAGTGCGTCAAGAACAATATACCCTTTTCTCTTGCCGGTTCGATCCGCGATGACGGCCCACTTCCCGACACGCAAATGGATTTAGTTAAGGCTCAAGAAGAATATACTGAGCTGTTACGCGGTGCGGATATGGTGTTAATGCTGTCGTCTATGCTGCACTCAATTGGTGTGGGAAATATGACGCCGGCTGGTGTGAAGATGGTGTGTGTGGACATTAATCCGGCGGTGGTGACGAAATTGAGCGATCGGGGTTCGATCGAGTCTATTGGAGTTGTTACCGATGTGGGATTGTTCCTAAGTTTGTTGGTGAATCAATTGGATAAATTGACCAGCCGCCATCATGTAGCTCAATCTGTGTAGATTCGGCGGTTGAAACCGCTTCTTGTCAAAACAAGTCAAAATCTGTACGCCAACCCACAAGCCCGCCGGGGGTTAAAAACCCCCGTCTCATAGCGAAAGTCCTCTAAAAGAGGACTGAAAAATACATTTTTTACAAGCATTTTAATGTTTTTTTCCAGTCGGTTTCAACCGACTTTCGCTATGAGACAGGGGTTTTCAACCCCTGGCGTACCAGGGGACAAAACCGATCGCTCACCGTGGCGTAAAGGCATAAAAACAGATCGCTCCTTGCCAAATTTGCCACAAACTATCTCACCTTTATATCGCGATCGAAAACCCGGTTTCTTGAGTGCGATCGCCCGTCCTCTCAAATCAAGGTAGAAACCGGGTTTTTGCCATGATAAATATTGCCTCTCACCCACAATACCCAAAAAAACGCTTGAGTACGATCGCCCGCTAATTTTGTGCGTGGGGCATCAATAATACTGGCTAGCGGCCACAGGTAACGTTGCTCGTTATATTTTTTTCAAAGGTTAAAATTCCCAGTCATCGCTGCTGTATCCGCTGAAGTTCTTGCTGAACATTTTTGAGGCGAGACATCATGTACTCAAAGCTTTCTCTATCTCCTTGAGCATTATAAAGGTTGGCTGCTGTTTGCCAGTCGGCAACTGTTGCTCTAATATCTTTTAAGTTAAGACGAACAGTACCCCGAATGCGGTAAGCATCAGCATAATTAGGTCGAATGCGGATGGCATTATTGCAGTCTCCAAGTGCAGCAGGATAGTCCCCGATCAGAAGTCGTGACAAACATCGGCTTTGGTGTGCTTCAGCAAAATTAGGATTGATTTTGATAGCTTGGGTGTAGGCTTCAATTGCTCCTTTATAGTCTTTGTTATTAAAAAAGTCGTCACCCCTTGTATAGAAGTCTGTGGAACTCGCTTGAGATATAATAACTATGGGAGCATGGCTAGACGCAGCATTAGGGGTTATACCTATTGTCAGTGGAATTGCCACGATGGTGATAGCTTGGTATAGAAAATTCATGATTAAATTGATGGGTGTATGTAAGTATATTGATCGCATTTTTAAGCTTTTTATCCTTTCGGTTCGGGCGATTTATGAAATAAAGAGGATAGATTTTAATTCCCCTTAGTCGCTAGAGTCCCAATCCTCAATTTTAACTTCCAGTCCACCCATAAAACTTACTCCTAACGAACTTTTAACAATGGATTCGTTGATAGCAACTGATTGACCCGGCTGTAAAGTTTGATTAATGATGACCGGCTTCGTGTAGAGAATTGTATTGCCTTTACCGATCTGAAGATCCGGGATACCAATCTTAATGGGTCTACTGCTGCGGTTCGTGATTTTACCTGTTACCCTAACCAGGTATGGATTGTCGGTGGATTGTACCCTCAAACCAGTGGCAATCAAGGGGTTTTGATTTCGTTCTATTGCCTTTATAGCATCGTCTATCCGTCCTCTCTCACATAGTGGCTCAAGGGATATGTGGTTGCCCGTTTTGGGATCTGTCCAGAAACAGCCCGGATACTCTTGAGCGATCGCACCGCTGTAACCCAAAGGCAAAAACGGAATTACGACAGCAGAAAGGGAAGTCGCCACACGCAGAAGTTTAAGTCTGGCCATAACACTTGGTTCCTTGAGCTTTTCTAGTGTATTGAGTGCTCAGCCTACAGCTTTTTTCTTAGAACCGATCAGCGTCAGCGCTTTGAGAATTCTCTCGAATAGCCTTTTGCTTACAGCTACCGCTTTATGTCAAGCTCATCTTTATCACTCCTCCACATACTATAGCGATCGCCCCTAAGCTGAAAAGCGGGAAAAGACGGATCTTTCTAACCTTTGAGTTATAAGTCGGAAAAAGACGGATCGAGGCGGTTAAAGTCGGATATAATAATCGAAGTTTCTCACAGCCTTGATAATGGATATTCGCGAGGTACTCGAATTTGTAGATCAAGTTGTCTACGATAAGACAGGTAAACGCCTCAATGATTTACAGCGTGGAATTATCGAGGGAACTCTGAATCGACAAAAGTATGCTGAGATTGCCGATAGTTATCGTCTTTCGGAAGGTCACGTTAAGGATAGAGGTTACGAGCTTTTGCAAATGTTATCAGATGTGTTTGATGAACCCGTGGATAAACACAATCTTAAATCGGTCTTAGAACGGAAAGGAAATCTCAATATTAGTTTTGGGGATAACAACATTATGGGTTATATCAATATTTGCTCCGATCGCCCCACTCCTACCCCAAATAAAAGCCAGCCTGCGACTCCTGACTTTCAGCGAGACCAGTATCAAGCCAAGATTGAAATGGTTGGTAAGTTACGCCAATTCGGCTTGAAAGACGAGCAAATAGCAGAGTTGCTGGGGCTAACTTTGGAGGAAGTTAAGCAGGTAGATTCGGAGGAATAAAAGTACGGTGCGCCTCGCCCCCCTTATATCATGTCCGGTCGATTCCCTCCGCTTCGCTTCGCCCAAAATCAGGTAGGGGCGGGTAAACCTGCCAATATCGGCCAATAATTGACAATCTCAAAAACCCGCCCGACCGGGATATTATGGTCAATCGATCGGACATGATATTACAGGCCCAGTAATGTAGCACGTTACTGGCGTGGTTTATATTAATATTGCAATAAAAAGCCTCAGACCAGCAAGTCTGAGGACCGGAGTTCCTGAAAATCGTCACTTCTTACTATTGTCGCCAACCAACAGCACAACATACAAGAGGGGTGCAACCCAGCAGGACAGTTTTTGGCAGACAGAGATTGTTTCCTGACTCGGAAGGCGAAAGCAATTTTTAATTCAACACTTCACGAAAGCCAAACAATTCCTCTCGCCATTGTCATATCTGGGTTGATAATTGTGCTTTAGGATGGGAGTCTGTCCTCGATCGCAATATAAGGAGCACCGTGACTCCCCGTATATATTTGAGTCGGGCGGTAAATGCGGTTTGCCTCTAGTTGTTCCTTCCAGTGGGCTAACCAGCCGGCAACGCGGGCGATCGCAAAAACTGGTGTAAATAAGTCCAGCGGAATTCCCATTTTTCGGTAAACCAAACCAGAATAGAAATCTACATTTGCATAAATTCCTTTCTGGCCCAATTTCTCTTCAACCACTTCTTCCAACTTGACAGCAATGTCGTAATAATCATCGCGGCCGAAGTTCTCAAACAACTGTTCCGCTAACCTCTGAAGAATAGTTGCTCTCGGATCTTTCACCTTGTAAACTCGGTGACCGAAACCCATGATTTTGTCCTTATTTGCAACACACTTCTCGACAAAAGGCCGCACATTTTCTACCGAACCAATTTGCTGCAACATATCAATCACTTCTTCATTAGCTCCCCCGTGCAGCGGCCCCGCCAAAGTGCCAACTGCTGAAGCAATCACTCCGTAAGGGTCTGTCAGCGTCGAAGCTGTTACCATTGCCGAAAATGTAGAGGCATTAATTGTATGTTCAGCGTGGAGAGTCAGACAAGTGTCAAAAATGCTAGCTAACAGGGGATCGGGTTCTTGCTCGTTGAGCATATAAAGAAAGTTAGCCGAGTAGTTCAAGTCATCCCTCGGCCGCACCGGATCGTTTCCCCGTCGCATTTGCTGGAACGCTGCTACCATTGTGGGAATCTTAGCTAGCAGCCGCACTACAGCTTCTCGAATGTATGCTGGGTTAGCCAGAGCTCGGCGGGAGTAGAACAAGCCCAGGGCGGCCGCTGAAGCTTGCAGGGCGTCCATTGGATGTCCTCTTTCTGGAAAGCATTTCATCATGTCCCGGATGCGATATTTGATCCGGCGGTGATAGCGAATTTCATGCTCGAAAGCTTCTAGTTCTTCCTTTGTCGGAAGTACCCCCCAGATTAATAAATATGAAGTTTCGAGAAAGGAACTTTTGAGTGCCAGTTCCTCGATGCTAATCCCGCGATATTCCAGCAACCCTTTTTGTCCATCGACGTAGCTAATGCTGGACAAGGTGGCGGGAACACCTTCTAAACCTGGTTTGAATTCGCCGACGACCATTGCGATACCGTTTTGTGTGAGTTCAATCTACTAAAAGTACATTACCAGAAAGCAAGATAGTGTCGCAGTCTTGACAAATAATCATTTAATTCGGGTTCAGAAACCGGGTTTTTCAACACACAGCCCGATCGCACCGCTGCGTATTGTCGCCCCTTTTTCCCGGTTTCGCCGTCCCAGAATGCGGTTTTAAGAGGGCTGGCGTCTCCTGTTAATGTCGGGGCGGTTCGCTGTTTCTAGCGCAGCAAAAACTTGGGCGCAGTTAGCCAAAACATTTGGCTGCGGCCCACAGGGGAGCCTGTCTCCGGGAGGATTAAGCCGATGATACCGGCTTTTTTGAGAATCAGGGCATCTTGCGATCGAGCCCAAAGCAAAGTTTCTGCCCAGTGGCCTAAGTCTGGTTGGTGGCCCACTAGGGCCAAGCTGCCACTACCGATGTCCTGCCATTGTTTGTACCACTCCAGCCAGTTCCCGATGTCTCCTGAAGGTGCGAGGGCGGCGGATTCTTCTATTTGGGAACTCAAACCGACTGTTTGCAGGATTTGGGCGGTTTGCTGGGCGCGCAGTAGGGGACTGGTGAGAATCAAGTCAAACTGAATTTCGAGCTCGTACAGCCGTTGAGCAATTTTCCTGGTTTTACGATCGCCCTCTTTAGTCAGGGGGCGTTCTGAGTCTGTATCATATTCTTCGGGTGCGGCGGCGATACCGTGCCGGATCAGATAAATAACCATATATCAATACTTCCAGGCATGGGGTCCCGTTTTTCTAGGAGCAGTCTAGGATATACCTACCTTTTGCCTATTCTACAACTGTATTGAAATCTGGCGCTGTCATCTGGTTGGCGCTTGTGTAGCGATCGCGCCCTTGTCGTTTCGCATCATATAATGCTCGATCGGCGAGGGCAACGAGTTCATCCGGTGATGTTTCCGCAGTGGGAATCACAGTGGCAATTCCCATGCTAACAGTCACGATCGTGCTCACATTAGATTGCTCGTGAGGGATTCCCAAAACTCGGATTGCCTCTCGGATCGACTCAGCAACCGCGATCGCGCCATCCGCATCCGTATTCGGTAGGATAGCAGCGAATTCTTCCCCCCCGTAACGTGCAAACAGATCCGATGAGCGTTTAACCGCTTGTGCCGCCGATGAAGCCACTTTTACTAAACAAATATCCCCCGCTTGATGTCCGTAGCAATCGTTATATCGCTTGAAATAATCTACATCCAACATAATCAACGAAAGCTGTTGTTTCCCCTGCATCAGTCGGTGCCATTCCGACGGCAATCGCTCATCAAAACAGCGGCGGTTTGCTACTTGTGTTAACCCATCTGTCGTAGCAATTAATCTTTCTTGTTCTGCCCGGTGTCTGAGCATCTCCTCGGCCCGCTTGCGTTCTGTAATATCAGCAAAAGTCGTTACTACTGCATAGGGTTGAGACTGATTCATCTGGAACAGCGGTTGCGAATTAATCGAAATCCAAGTCAGCGTTTTATCCGATTTGTGAATGCCCATCACCACATTTGATAGGGGTTTTCCCGTCCGTAGGGTAATCATTGCCGGATGCTGTTGGCAGGGGAAAGGAGAGCCATCTTCGTGAACGGTTCGCCAGTCTAAATCTATGGATGTACGCCCCATCAGTTGTTCGGGGGTCAGTCCGAGAATCCTTCCGGCACTAGCATTACAGGTAGTAATTTGTCCGTCTGCTAGCTGAAGTACGACGCCTTCAGTCATGCTTGTAATCACAGAACGATACCGTTCCTCGCTCTCCTGCAATTGACTCAGGAGAATGTTTTTAGCATCAAACTCTGAAGCCAGATGCAGGCTACCCGCCAAAAACCCCGCCATCAGTTGTAAGGTATGAATATCTGACTCTGTAAAGGCACAGGGTTTAGCGGAAACAACTTTTAAGACGCCAACCCGATCGTCCTGATAGAACAAGGGAACAACCACCAATGACCGGATACCAATGCGCTGACAGACAGCCTGATCCACCCGTGCATCGGCTTGTGAATCATCGCAAAGCATGATTTGGCCGGTCGCAATACATTTTCCCGATAAACTTGTCCCTACTTTGATCCGTAATCCCACATAGGCGCTGGCGATACCGCTGGCTGCCCGATACACCAACTCATCCCCTTCCAGCATTTCAATCACGGCCCCATCGGCACCGAGCGATTTTTGAGTTCGATCGGTAATCACCGCCATCACTGCATCCAGGTTAGGATTGGGGGTGGCGATTTCCTGTTGGGTGGCAATCACCACCGCCAGACGCTCGAACTCTTGTTGCAATGCTGCTTCTGCTTGCTTGCGATCGGTGATATTTTTCATAAAGCAGTGATGCCCGATCGATCGCTCCTGCGAGTCGTAGGCCGCCAACATCACCACGTGCTTGTAAAAGATCGAGCCATCTTTCCGGATACCCCGGGCCTCAACCTCCACTCGGCCCTCGGCTAGCATTTTTTGATAAGCGGCCATCATCCTGTCGCAGTCTTCGGGATGAACTGTTTTCTGCCAACTCATACCAACCATTTCTTCAGGCTGATAACCTGCTATATTCGCGTAGGCTTGATTAACGGTGATGTACCGTCCGAAAATATCCAGCCGCGAGATGCCCTCAACGGCATTAGCAAGAGCTGTACTCAATTCTCTGAGTTCTGTTTCTGCCTGGACAAGATCCGTAATGTCTTGGGATGTACCAAACAACCGAATGACTTTTCCCTCTGCATTGAGTTGAACCTGTCCTCTGGCTTCGGTATGGCGGATAGAGCCATTCGGGCCCACGACTCTGAGGCGCAATAGATAAGGCTCTCCGTGACTGAGCGCTCGTTGAACTACCAGGTGTAGCTGTTTGGCACTTTCGGGATGGTAAAGCCGCAGGTTTTCTTCATAAGTAGGTTCGCCTAGGGCCCTGGATCGTCCCAAAATCTCGAATAGTTCGGGAGACCAGGTAATTTTACCCGTACTCACGTCCCACTCCCAGTTACCGATGTGGGCAACCCGCTGGGCTTCTGACAACCGGGTTTCACTCTTTTGCAGGTCTGTTTCTGTCTGCTGGCGGTCGGTAATGTCCTTTTCGTTCACCAGCAACATCGGGTTGCCCGTTACCGGGTCGTTGGTACACCGCACGTCCATCCCATGCCAGCGAATTCCCGCCAGAGTAATCACTTGAGCCTCCGTGCTAAATACCTCACCGGACTTAAGAACTGCCATTGCTCGCTCTGCTACCTGAGAGTCAACAAAGCGACTCACAAAAGCATTATCTGTCGCAGAGTGAGGTGGCTGCATATCTCCGTAACAGCGCAAGGCCGCCGGGTTTTGCAGCAGCGGCACACCTTCGAGGGTGTACAGCGAAACCATCAGCGTGGTGTGTCGGATTGCCTCGATCGATCGTAGGGTTTCCGGCTCGATTTGAGGAGCGGTTTCGACCGTACCCTCCACCAGGATTGCCAAACGCCCGCCATCAATCCTGATGCCAGAGCACCGACAGCCGACACAAACAGGCTCACCGGCCGGGTAAAACGTCCACTGCTCAGACAAGGTTTGGCCTTGCTCAAACTGCTGCTGATAGCTCTGCAAGCGAATCCGAGTAGACTCTGACAACATATCCCTAAAGTTGTGGCTCGCCAGTTGCTGCCGCGTCGAAGCATTCCACAGGTACAAGGAAGCTTGGTTTGCCCACCGCATTTGCCAATCCTCAATATCAAATATCCAGATCGGGTTTTGCAACAAGTCAAAGGCTTTGAGGTGGACAATATCGCCGCTCAGGGAACAGGCAAACTCTGGTTGTAGACAATTTTGATGATTGACTCTGGGCGCGCTTTCTGTATTGGGATCAGTTTGATTCGGTTCTGTTTCGAGTTCCGGCGGTTGATTTGGCCCGATCGCCGGGCCGTGAGATTCCAAGTGCCGCATCCTCAACCCGATGTGCATTGCAACCTGTTGCAGGATCTGAACATCGAGAGGTTCCCACTGACGCGGACTTCGGCAGTGATGAGCAATCAACAGTCCCCAAAGCTTCGGAGATTGCTGTTGTTTGCCATCTAGCAAGATTGGCGCAACTAAATTTGCCTGAACTTGGATGCGATCGAGCAATTCGACATCACAAGCTTGAATATCACCAGCGTGAATATCAGAAATGGCACTCGTTTCCCCCTGGCTGTAGCGATCTACCCAGGTAGCTTCAAGGCAAGGGTCATGAATCAGTTGTCCCTGGATTGGCCGCCACCGATCGCCAACAGATTCAGCAAATACTACCCTCTCTCTATGCGGTAGGAATCGATAAATAATCACGCGATCTGTTTGCAGCAGCACCCTGGTTTCGTGTAGCGCACATTGCAAAATTGTCTCCAGATCCACGAACTCGTTGATTTTAAGTGCAATTTCTGAAACTTTTTCTATGCTTTTCTCTAACGACCAAGAGAAAGTCTTTTTTGTAGACATCTCCGTGTTCCTTGTTTGTTTAAGCTATTTTCTACTATTCTAACCCGCCACAAATAAATATAATAATTTCTTTTAACTCGTAGGAATCGCTGGCTGGGCTTAGGAAAAAATCAATATTTATGTGGCTAGCCAATTTTATGCTGACTGCTACAATTGCTTTTTTGATGTCATTTCGCCAAAGTTTTAG
Source organism: Microcoleus sp. AT8-A3 (assembly GCF_036705675.1). Lineage (NCBI taxonomy): Bacteria > Bacillati > Cyanobacteriota > Cyanophyceae > Oscillatoriales > Microcoleaceae > Microcoleus > Microcoleus sp. AT8-A3. Next base: position 23,278 of record NZ_JAUBVD010000061.1, on the reverse strand, counting down.
GTTATTTGGTATCTATTTTGCTTCTTCTCAATCGTTTTTTGGCTAATTATTATCGCAAAGCTACTGCACCAACTATAACAAATTGTGATTGATTTAGCGAATAAATAATAAAACTCCCCAAAATTAACCCTGTATAATTGTTAAAACCTCATAATTCTTGTGGAGTTTAGTAAAATAGAACACACTAAATTTGCCCCTCAACCTGGTTTTTTTATCAAAATACTTCGTGATATCCCTTGACAATTGTTAAAAAACCCGGTTTCTTTAGTGTATGATTTGGGAAAATTGGTAGAAAATTTATTACTGTTAGTCCTGGAGAACTCAACCGGGTTTTTCAACCTCCTTACTTCCTTAAAACTGAACATATTGCACGATTTTAAATAAATTTTCTATGGGCGGATTCTCCTGTCCTACCCGTACTACCCACAATAAAATTTAATTTTTATGGGACAGGCCGGAAAGCCTGTTCCTGGCAGAGGTAGACTGGGCAGGAGTTCCCACCCTGAATAAGAGTTAAAAAACCTGGTTGATGAGAGTTGGAGTGCGGGCATGACTGATTGTCAAGTTGAGATTGTGCCCGGAATGAGAAAAAAACACGGCCAAACCTGGTAGCAACCGGAGGTCGAAAAGCTCGCATTCCCAGGCTGTTGCTGGAATCAATACTGCAGCTAGAAACTCCCGATTGATATCGTGTCCGGTCGATGAACCGCGATTTTTGTAGGGGCGAGTTCACCAAGAATACCTGCCAATAATTGACAATCTCAAAAACTCGCCCCGACCGGGATATTACAGCATATTCCATGTATATGTGGTACACACAAGAAGAGAGACGCGAGTAAGGTGCGGATACACCCGTCAATCTGCAATCTTTATCAAATATGAAGGAGCGACGAACCCTACGGACTACGGACTAACACCACATAATATAGCTGCTCCTGTACTTCATGAACCACCGAATATGCTGTATGATTAATCGATCGGACATGATATTAATGATCGTAAACAGGATTGTCTTTAGGACTAATTAAATGCAGCAACTTTTGCTTAATCTGATCGTCGAATACTTCCCATTTTAGCCTTGCATAATCGCTCTTCTCATTCCCGCCAGAAAGAAATCCCACGGGAATTTCAAAACCTCCAGCTTGACTTCTGCCACCACCAAAAAAGCGTCCTTGAGCATCTTGACCGAAGGCTTCTTTAATGAATTCGTCGGGGTCGAGAGTAAGTTTATTAGTTCGCAGCGAGCCAATTACTACTTCAATTTCTTCGTCTTTGTCGTGAACAATTGCGTAAACAACGGCTGTATGTACGTTCTCCTCTGTTACTAAAAAGTCCGCCGCTTGGGGAATAGAATCCCGATCGTCATAGCGGAGGTAGCCGATGCCGGCGATCGAAAAATTGTTCTGGACGGTGCGGTGTTTGAGCGATCGCTCGATCGCGTCCATCACCCACTTAGAACGAGATGACTGTAACACGGCATTCAGCAACTGCGGGTCGTAAAACCGGCTCAAATAAGCCGCAGCTAAAAAGTCCTCTTCCTGAGCTTGTCTGAGGGCGATCGTATCCGATCGCAAACCGTGCATCAAAGCTGTAGCGCACTTGATGTGCAGACTGACGCTGGCGTCGAGAGTTAACAGTCCAGACTGTAAATACTCGGCAAAAATCGTGGCTGTAGCGCGGATTTGAGGGCGCAAATCGGTAAATTCTGCGTTCATTTCCCCCTGCAAATTGTGATGATCGATGACGGCAGCGATCGGAACTCCAGCCGCTAAAATATACTGGGTTAAGTTACAAGTCGTCCCTTGATTGTCAATGAAAGCGCAGCCCTGAAACACCGACAAATCCTTAGTCTTTACTGTTTCCACCGTCCACCGCTGCAACGGCAACCCTGTCAATTTAACTAAGGCAATATTTTCTTGGTGGCTGAGGGCGCCGGCGTAGATAATCTCGCATTGGATATCGTATTGTTCGGCGATTAATTTGTAAGTCCAAGCGCTCGAAAGTGCGTCGGGATCTGGAAAATCTTGCAGTAAGATTAACTGGCGAGTGCCTTTGTGCCGATCGAACATTTGGCGCAATTGCTCGACTTTGCGATCGTGCAATTCCTCGCGGAGACGGCCGCGATTCTCTTCGGAAGCAACTTCGGCTTTGCTGCGCCGTTTCCCAGGCGCACTCACTCCGGGTACAACCTCGCTGCTGGCCTCAAGTTCACCTTCGCGGTTGCCGGATGTTTCATCGGAATTGTTAGGGGGATGGTCTTTCATCGTTGAAAATTAACAATTTAACTATTTCAAGATTTGCACGACATTCGATCTTAAACCCGGTTTCTTTGTAGATGCCTGTTTGTCAAAGCCCATACTTTTTACGAGAAACCTGATTTAAGATGGTAAATTCTCTGTTTACTTTTTTAATTCATGGAGAGAGTGCGTGTTGCCAGGAACGAAGCAATCTCAGAACTAATAACTCCCGCAAAAAACCCCCGCGCTTGCGCTGACAGGGGTTTTAAAGGCCTATTACATATTTTTGCCATTCTTTGTGCATACCGCTCTTAACGTGTTTAGTGACTTCAAAATAAAGACCGCTGTGAGGTTTCCTAGGCGGATAGCGCAGCGACATTCCCGCTTCTTTCGGCGTCCGGCTGCCTTTATTGACATTGCAGCGCACGCAAGCGGTGACGAGGTTTTCCCAACTGTCCCCTCCCCCGCGCGATCGGGGAATGACATGATCGAGGGTTAAATCGTCGCCCGTATAACTACAGTATTGACAAGAGTGTGCGTCCCGGTGCAAGATGTTCCGGCGGGTTAGCGGAATATCCTTATAGGGAACTCGGACATAATGCCGCAGTCGGATCACAGTTGGTAGCGGGAAGTTTGGCGCAATAAATTTCCCGTTGTGTTCTACCTGTTCTGCTTTTCCTTTCAGCAACAAAACTACCGCCCTTCGCCAATTGGTGATGTTAAGGGGTTCGTAGGAGGCGTTCAGCACCAGAACATTGCCCATTGTTGATTATTAAAGAGAATATTTTTCCCGATGGTAACACAGGTTCCACTTTAGGTGGGGCGGGATCGGGAAGAGCGAGGCGATCGCAAAAAACGCTGAAAAACCAATCCTTTACCCTATACCTTCGCGCCTGCGCCCCCTAGGGCTGCATCTATTTTCTGCCTTTGGTGTTTGTCAGCGAGCTTTTTTCCCGGAGTTTTGGCCCAGATGAGGCCAGTGTGTGCGATCGCAAAAATTTGCCGAATAAATTTTATTTTTTTCTCTAAATGCCTAATCTTCCCGGCAACAAACAGTTTAAATTTTTAGACTATTAGTAACCTTAAATGAAAAAGCTTATTACTGCTCATGAAATTTCGGCTCTTAAAGTCAGTTTTTAGCGCGTCAATTATTGCCCTTGCTGCTCCGATTTTAGCAAACAGTCCAGCCTTCGCCCAAGCGCCTTCATTCTTCTGTGGCGCTACTGGTGGCCGCCCCGCTACAATTGCAGTCCAACAAGGCAAAAATATTCCCGTTATTTTGTGGCTAGCTGATAACTATTTCAATGAATCAGGAGAAGATGCGATTACTCGGTGCACCAGAGTCTCAGGAATTCTCAACAACTCGCAACCGCAAGGAAGCTGGGATAATATTGTCACAGCAGGTGCATCTAGCAACGGTCAATTAATTATTTGTGCAGCTAATCCTCAAGATGGTTCCTGTAGATTATTATATCAAGTACCCAAAGGTCAAAATCCCGAACAAGCCCGACAAGAACTCTTAAAAAGAGTTACAAATCCTAATGTAAGTGTTTCGCCTGTTAAAGTAAATTGATAATCATTAGTAGGGACACCGCACCGTGCCCATAGGTGTCAACTTAAGGTACAACAAATAGTCCGGCAGGGGTTGAAACCCCTGCCTCAAAGCTAAAGTCCTCGCTTCAGAGGACTAATGAGTGGAGATTCTTCTCTTCAGTCCTCTTTGAGAGGACTTTCGCTATTAGACAGGGGTTTCAACCCCTGGCGGACTTGATGGACGACTAACAGACTTGGCGGGCTGACAGCTTAAGTTGACACGAATAAGGGCACGGTGCGGTGTCCCTACTTGCAGATAGTTGAAACTCTGGTAAAATACTTCGGTTGAGTGGCGAAAAAATTGCAGCTTTGCTTCAGCAATTCTTCTAACCCTTCAACCTGCCTCAACCATACAGTGCCGTTGCTTCCAGCTACAGCAATTTGTTTTCCGTCTCGACTCCAACTGACACTAACAACATTCTCCTCGAACTCAAATTGAGCAACCTGCCGCCCCGCTAAATTCCACAGTCGCACTGTCTTGTCAATTCCCACTGTAGCCAGCCGTTCTCCGTCGGGGCTAAAACTAATTGATTTCGCATCAAAATGCAAGGTTTGAAATTCCTTAACTAATTCTTTTTCTGACAGATTCCACAGCCCAACTTTGCCATTTAATGTTACTGTAGCAAAGCGATACTGGTGTTGAGCCGGAGTGAAACTAATCCCTATTGCCTGAATAGGCAGTGTTTTTTTTAGCTTGCCCGATAAATTCCAAAGTCGCACTGTAGATTTGCCATCTAAAGTCGTTATGAAATCACCATTTGGGCTAAAATTTACGCTTCTCACTAAGCCGTTGTGACCTGGGAGTTTCTGGCTAGGCGATACTAATTGTGGCTGTTTTGACAATTGCCAAATTGCAGCATAGCTGTCTATCCCTGCCGCCGCTAATAACTTTCCTTCCGGGCTGAAACTGATGCTGGTAACAGAGCCTTTAATTCCTTTCAAAGTAGCAATATTTTTACCTGATAAATTCCAGATTTTAACTGTGCTGTCCCTTCCTGCGGTCGCTAAAAATTTACCATTTGGGCTAAAATTTACCATATTAACTGACTGCTGGAAAGCTTTCCATTCAGCAATTTTTTGCCCGGAAAAGTTCCATATCCGAACTCTATCGTCTATTCCTGCGGTTGCTAAAATCTGCCGATTTGGGCTAAAATTGACGCTGGTAACGGCATTTTTATGAGCTTGCCACGTTATCTTTCTTGGCGGACTTAATGAGGCTTTAATTTGCTGTGTTTCGCTAATTTTATCGAGAATTATTTGTAAGGCTAACAGCGGTCTAGTTGCCGGGTATTGTTCTAGCTTAGGTTTGTTTTGAACCAAGGTTCTTAATTTTTTCCCGGAGGCGATCGCCCTCAGTAAAGCTTCTGATAAAGCTTCGGTGTTTTCGGTTTTTTGAGATACCGCCAACAGTAAAGCATCGCTGCCATTTTGTTCGATTTCAATACTTGCTTGTGCTAGTTTAAACCGCTGGTAAGCGAGAGTTGAAAAGCCGATCGCCGCCAGTAACGATGCTGCCAGTACCGCAGAACCGATGCCGATCCACTGTTTGGCTTTTTGTTTGGCAGAGTCAGCTTCACTCAAAGCTTTTTCGGCATCACAGACAGCTTTTTTGGTTTCGAGTGTAGCTAAATGCAGCAGTTGATTTTGGTCGCTCAAAATAACTTTCTGGCTGGCAGTCAAAAACTGAAAATCTTCGTTTCTCAAACTTTTGCCGGCCGCCCAAACTAATGCTGACTGCAAATCATCCCCTCGCAACAGTTGGGAATCATCTTCACAGCTAGAATTTAGCCAGACTTTGATGGCTTCCGAGTAAGGCGAGAGTTTTTCTAATTTTTCTTCAATTAACTCTTGGTTAAATACAGCTTCATAAATAGGATTAGAAATGGTTAATTTTTCCCCGCGCTTAACGATTAATCCGCTTAATCGTAACTCCATTTGTTCGGCACTACCATCGGGGACAATTTCAGTTTGCTCTAAAATTTGCTGATACAATCCGAGTCTCCTCACAATCCGCTGGTTTTCTTTGAAAAGCCGATCGCGAATTGTGGACAAATGTTCTGGCACATCTTGAGTTTCCCAATTTTCCACAATTTTCAAGCGCACTACTTTCTCCACCCACTCTTTGGAATTTTGGACTAATTCGGCATTTTCAAAGAGAAGTTTGCACAGCTTTTGAGTCAAAAAAGGCTGCCCGCCAGTCCAATACAATACTTCTCTCAAAACTTCCTGAGAGCTGTCTGTCAGCTCTGCCAACCCCGCTGCTAGCGGTTGAGCTTCTGTTTCGTCAAAACCAGTTAATTCGATCGCCTTGCCAATATTAAAAGGGGTATTGCTGGTGGCATTTTGCTCGCGGCACAAATCCGTCGGCGATGCTACGCCTAAGAGGGCCCAAGTTAGGCGATCGAACTCTGAATTGTTGGCGCGCTTGTTGTAGCACGATCGAATTAAGGCTAAAAAATCGTCGGCGGGAAAATCTAGGGCGAGAATGCTGTCGATTTCGTCAATAAAAATGACAATATTGCTGGAAATGTTCGGTAACAGTACGGTTTCGATGAATTCGCTCAACCTTTGAACCGGAGTTAAAAAATTGCGATCGCGCCACCAAGTCCGCACGTTGACAATATCCGACAGGTTAAAATTATTTTCGAGGATGCGTAGCAAACCAGCATACCACTGTTCGGGAGTGACGCCGCGGTTGCCAATTTCCGAAATGTCGATCGCAGCACAAGCAATTCCTTCATTTCTCAGCCGCTGAATTGTCCGCACCTGCAAGCTAGATTTGCCCATTTGCCGGGAATTCAAAACATAGCAAAATTCCCCCGCCTTCAATCCGTTATATAAATCGTCGTCTGCTTGCCGCTTCACATAATTGGGAGCGTTATTTGTCAAACTCCCACCGACTTGATAGTAACTGGGTTTTGTGGTATAATCCATAGGATAAAATGGTACAATAAAAAGATCACCTTTTAGTCATTCGGCGGTTTCAACCGCTACTACATCATTTAAAATATCTCTTTACATCTACCGAAACGGGCACAATTAGTAAGGTGCGTCAGATCCGAAATCCTGAATAATTGCCCTATAACGAAAGTCGGACGCACCATACAATTTTAGCGCAGTTTACCGCCACCAATAAGGCCTAATAACATGAAAACTGATTGGACTGGATATAACGACGACAAAGACAAGTTAAGAACAGAAATTTGGTCTTTGCTCAAGCAGCAAGCCGCATCTATTGGCGATCCGTTTGGTCATATTCCCAACTTTGTTGGGGCCCAGTTGGCGGCGGAAAAATTGGCAAATTTACCAATTTGGCAACAAGCAAAAACGATTAAGTGCAATCCAGATGCGGCGCAAAATCCGGTGCGGATGCAAGCTTTGCAAGATGGAAAACGCCTGTATATGGCAGTACCGCGCTTGACAGAAGATCGCTGTTTTGTTGAGTTAACCGCTGAGGATTTGCAGAGACAAAATATATCAATTGCCGAAAGTGCGTTAGCGAAGCCCTCGAAGAGGATCGCCCGCAAAGCTCTCGATTGCGGAAAATTGGTAAGTTTTGCAGAAATGGAGCCAATTGATTTAGTAATAGTCGGTTGTGTAGCGGTGGCGCGCAACGGGGGAAGAACCGGGAAAGGTGCAGGTTTTGCCGATTTGGAATTGGCTATGTTGACAGAATTCGGGTTAGTAGAAATCGATACGCCAATTGTGACAACAGTGCATCCTTTGCAAATAGTCGAAGATTTGCGTTTACCGATGCAAGCTCACGATTGGGCACTGAATTGGATTGTTAATGCTGAGGAGGTAATTGAAACTAATACAACTTATCCGCGTCCAATTGGGTTAAACTGGGATAGTATACGGCCGGAACAGTTGGAAAAAATTCCAATTTTGCGAAAGTTGAGAGAGCAATTAACCAATAACCAATAGCTTGGAATCAAAATCAAGGCAAAAGAGCATCTACAGCGATCGCCCCAATTTCTCGGCCTTCAATAATAATCGGTATAACAGCCGATCGCCCGAAATCCAACCTTTGACTATAATCTGGCTGCTCAACTTCAGCAATTGGTTGAGAGTACACATCCACCAGTCCTTCAACAAGATTCACAATCCAATAAATCGCAATTCCAGCGCGGGCATAAATCCGTTTTTTGACAGTGCGATCGCGCTGAAGTGTCGTATCAGATACTTCAATAATCAGGGCAATATCTTCAGCACCCGGATGGCGATCGAGATACTGTCTTGTATCCCCTCGAACAACCACTATATCAGGTTCTGGTTCGCTGTTAGATAGCGTTATCGGTTCTTGAGAATCGACATACCAACCAGGGGGTAAAATATTCTCTAAAGCTGTCCTGACCAGACGAGTTGTTGCTCGATGCGGTGGATTTTTTGGCATTTTGAAAACCAGCCAACCTTCCAGCAATTCTACAGAGTCATCATCGGTGAGAATGCCAGCTTGAATTATCGCATGATACTGCTCGATGCTCAAGCGCAAAATCAGATCGTTCGGAATTGCTGCGACACTTTCGACGGGCTGCATAACTGTATGGGCGAGTTGATTATTGTCTTATTTTACCGTTTATTTAACGAACCGCGAAGGCGCGAAGGACGCGAAGTAAGAAAGCAGAAGAACAGGAAGAAGGTAATTTCATAATATATCTACTTTGTGGTGAATACGCGCCATGCAATGAAAGCTGTAAAAGCTAGATAACCAAATACGGCTATCCAATCTAGCCAATTATCGGATGTTATCAAAAAAATATCGTTCATGGGATGTTTTAATCTAAAAATATGTAGATTGTGATTTTTCGTTTGGTGGGGGCGGGTTTATGAGATTGTCAGTTTTAGGCTGTTATTATCGGTGAACCCGCCCCTACAATATCGGGAATTATACGATCGCAAACCGCTTTACATTTTACCCGATCGCGCTCAAGTGCGATCGAAAATATTGTCGGTACAACTCGCACCTCGGCACGCACTCGTTCCCCTGCAATTTCACCAACCCCAAGCTGTCTAATTTAAAAGCCTGCATAGCCTTTAATTGCACCGGAGAGTCCGCCACTACAATCTCTCTCATCCCCTGCGCCAACTCTGGATATTCTTCTAAATTCCACAATTGGCGGCGCAAATGGTCGCTGTAAATTCCAGCATCTGCGATCGCACTTTCTTTTAATTCATCTAGTGTCAAATCCGATCGCGAAATGTGATATAATGCAACTCGCACTAAATACGGATGTCCGCCGACAATTGCCATCAATTCCTCAACTTCTGCCTCCGACCAATTCAAATTATGGCGCGCTGCTAAATCTTGGATTTGCCCAGCGTTGAATTCCGGCAAATCAACGGGAAGTCCGACGTTGAAAGGCGATTGATTGATGTTCATCGGGATGTAAACTTCCGTGGAGTGAACTACAATTAATCGCAGTTTTTTCCAGATGTCGCGCCGCTTCGATTCTTCGTGCCACGCCCGCAGTAGTCCTAAAAAGTCTTCGGCAATGTCGGGATATTGGAAAACGCGATCGATCTCGTCTAATCCTAAAATTAAAGGACTGTCGATTTGCGGCAAAATGTATTTTTCAAAGTAATCTTTGCAGTTAACTTTGCTGCCAAAAATGTCATCCCAATAATCGTCTAATTGATTGGGTAAGTGCAACTCGCGGCCGACGTAAGCGCAAAACCATTTTAAGAATTTATCTAAGTTGGCAAAGACGCCTTTATCTACTAACTGAAAAGTTAGCGGCACGGTGCAATAGCCTTGACGGGATCCGTGATGCAAAATTCTTGCCATCAAGGAAGTTTTGCCCATTTGTCTCGGTGCTTTAATTCTAATTAACGCGCTGGGTTGCACAATAGTTTGATAGCAGCGTTCTTCAATGGGCGGGCGTTCTACATAAAATTGAGAAGCGACATCGACTTGTCCTCCCGGTAATTCTGGTTCGGCGGCGGGTAGAGGTATTTCGTCGCTGCTAATTTCTAATACCTGGTTTTGTGTTAAATCTTCTGTTTCTTCTGTGACTGGTGCGGGAGTTTCTGCTAGCAAGTTCAGAACTTCTTCGATAATAATTGGAGTGTCGGCGGTGGTTTTCCATTCCCTCTGTTTGATGCGGTACAGATAACCCCGCAAATCGTGATTTAGAGGCGCGTTCAGCGGAAAACCGACGCGGATGGGGAGAATTATTGGTTTTTTGTCATGGCGGGAGTCTTGGAGTTCTTTTGCTTGCTGAACTTGATATGTTAGTAGTTCGCTTTGGTTTCCCGTTGGCGGTAACAGTAGCAGCAAATAATCGCATTCTTGGAGGAATAAATTAATGCGATCGAACCAATTATCTCCTAATCTAATATTATTTTCTGCTGTGAAAACTGTATGACCGATCGCGCTTAAGGCCGTTTCTAACTGTTTTCCCAACTCGCGATCGGGTTCGGCGCTGCGATAACTGACAAATACTTTAACAATTCTGCTGCTGGTGGCTGTTTCTCCCGCTGGCGGCAAATTGTCCAGCACGTCTAAATTTTCCGGTTCCTCAAGTTTAGCCGATCGATGGTCGCTAGCAGCCAGAGTCATTTCAAAAGCCGCGAACAACTGTCGAATTTTACTCAAATCCGCACCTTCTCTACCCTGCTTAATTTTGCTGACTGTATCGGCACCAACGCCAGACTCGGCCTCGATTTCAGTCAGAGTACCTCTAATGTTATATCGGTCAGACCATTCTTGGAGCGCCTCGTTAAGTTTCTTTAAGCCAGAGGCAGTGAGAATGCGACCACGATCGCGTTTTGACTTGAGCACTTCGCTTGCACTGAAAGGGGAACGAATCTAGAAATTTTAACGCCTTAAGTCCCTATTTTAGGCGATTTTAAGGAAGATAGTCAGCCAGCCGGAATTTAAGGGATTTTACTTGAAGAGGTTTTTGGGGCGATCGACTCCTCAAACTCTGTCCTGATAACGGCTTCAACAGTTGAATATATTTGAGGATAAAAAGTTTTTCTTAACTCCCCAATCTCCGCCACTACTCACCACTTAACTTTTTAGAGTAGATACACCAAGCAAAAAAGGAGCAGCCAAATGAGCAAAATCTTACACAGACTGGCAATGGCCGCTTTGGGAACCGCCGCCATTTTCACAATTAATACACTTAATAATTTAACAGAAGCATCAGCGGCTGGTAAATTTGACGAACCAGAAATTTATCAAAACACAGTTTTTCCACTTGGCGTACCGGGTCAGTTCCATAAATAGGGCAATCCATTGATTGATTGATTTAATTGAATTAAGGAGAAATTATGAAGTCTACACTGTGTTCACCACAACCTATAGCTACCAAATCTGATTCCGTTGACGCTGAGGCGATCGATGCCTGCACTGCACTTGCGTGGGTGGAATTGGTAGCATTAGATGCCAGCGCTCTGACGGGGGATGATTGGCTGGCTTTGTGCGATGATATAGATAGCGGGGAAATCTACCGCTGCTGGTTTTTGTGGTGCGATCGCGAAGTTAGCGGTAATTGGGAAGCTTACGATCCTTTGAGCGATCGCCGATTTGTTGCTAAAGGAAAAGTTTTTCTCAAAGCCGCGATCGACTCGCTCGAAGATGCTAGAAATCGGGAAGTCGCCTAACTTGGATTCATCTCAGGTGAATAAAATTTGTGTCTACAAAACAAGAATTCTGCCACTAGAATTCGCCCCTGTACAAACTTTCGTCTCCCTCCGCCAGACTCGAAAAAAAAGGGGTAATATAACCGCATTTGATAGGAGTCCCGGAAACGGAATACTCTCAAAGAAAATAAAAAAAATACGGCTGCGGGCAAGAGTTGACTGTATGATGCTAGGTGCTTCGTATCGAAAGCGGTTGATAACGTTTTTCCAGCCGCTTTCTCGCTGCGGCCATTCAACTCTTTCTCTTTAAACATGACTCTAAAACTGCACAGCCACCAAAATGATTATTGAACGTTTGGGGGGAATTACTAAACTCAACGAACGTTTTCGCAGTTTGGGATTAACTGATACGATAATTCGCAATTGGCTCGGTGATTTTTAAGGAACAAATACCACAAGTTCTGTGGATATGGTAAAGCTGCTGGCGATGCTGTCTCGCGATAAATTAGTTTCTGAATCCAGTCGCGAACAAGCTTGAGAATTACTGCGGCACACAACAACTAGAACGCTGTTGCCTTCAGGTTTGGGTCCCGGTGCAGTTATTGCGGACAAAACCGGAGATATCGGCTTTGTGGTTGGCGATGCGGGAATTATTGATATGCCCAACGGTAAGCGTTATTTAGCCGCAATCTTTGTCAAACGTCCTTACAATGACCCGATTGTGAGAGATTTTGTCCGTCGAATTTCGCGGATTGTTTACAATTATTTAGACCAACCTGCGGCGAGAGTACCGGAGAAGTTACGTTGATCAGACAATTCGGCGATAGAAATCGCTACTAAACAAACAAAGTCCGCCTTCGCGGACTTGAAGAGAAGATTTTTAATTACTAATCACTATTAGACTTCTTGCAAAAATAATTAGGACGGGCTCTTCGGCCCATCCCACAAGAGTTATTTTTTCTTGTGGGATGGGCCGAAGAGCCCGTCCCATCAATTGAGGGAAAGGATTTTTGCAAGAGCTCTATTCTTTGCGCTCGACAGCCACAGTCAAATGAGCCGCAACTGCCCCCACTGTAGCAAGTACAGCAGCAATGGGAAAGACTACTGATCCTGCAACGCCACCTACCAATCCCGCCATCAGCGGAATGTCTGCCAAAGTCCGCCCTTGCGAGTTTTTGATGACAAGGCGGCGGAGTTTTCCTTGCTGAATTAGTTCTTTGACTTTACCAATTAGGCTGTCGCCGCTAATCTTAAATTCTTCCACTCTGACTTTTTCCTCTGTGGCAAATTCTGAGGCGAATACATGAGTTTCAACTGTTGGGTTGGCTGAATTCCCTGCCGCTGCTGTTTCGTCTTGTAGAATTGTTACTTGTTGTTCTAGTTGTGAGTTCATTTTGTGTAAGGGCGGGTGAAAACCAGCCGTTTAATTTCTATACCCTTATCTTCGGCGATCGCACTTGGGAATGACAGGCAAGGAAACCCTACAATCTGCATTCGTACTTTCCACCCCCGTCTTTTTACTCACAACATTATTTTTGTGGCGTTAGATCAGGGCGGATTTATGTATTCCTAAAGGTAGAGCAGATATTGTGGAAACAACCCGTCTCTAGATACAAGTAAGGTGCGTATGCCAGCTATGCCAAGATGGCTGCTGTCTGTTGAATCTTTAAGTTGGACACCAATCGGCGATCGCTTGCACTTACCCAGAAAGCTAACGATTTTGCTTGCCTAATCTCGGCTGAAAACAGATAACCTTAACGGACTTTTCGCCGATCTGTTTAAGCAGTCGATCGGCACGACTTCTTATCAATACCCGATCGCGCCACGGGTAAAACGGGAGAAGCAGTTGTTGAAATAAAAAGAGCGATCGATTAAGGAAGTGCGAGACCAGTTATTTGACATAAATAGTTTGAGCAGTAGAGAGAATTTCAAAGGCGGCGAATCCAGTTGGAACTGCGATCGATCGCCCGTTTACTGATTAGATCGACTCGTCTACTTAGCACTGCTTCGAGTTCTTCCTGCATTTGGGCGCGATCGAGTAGACGCCCGTTGGCTGTGGGGGCAAAAGCAACTAGGATATCGATGTCGCTGTCTGCATGAAAGTCGTCACGAAGTATCGAACCAAAGAGGGAGAGTTCGATGATTTGCCACTGTTGGCAGAATTTGGTGATTTGGTCAATTGGCAGGGCGAGATCGGTTTTCATTCAGCCTCCTTTGTCTAGCAGAAACTAGGTTTCGATAAAATTGTATAATAGCTGCTAACAATGAGACTTATATTTTGCATTTTTACATAAATTTCTCATTAATAATTCCATTGATTCCGAACCACAAACTGATTATTGAGTTCATATTCGGCTGTTTCTAAATTATCAATTGCCTTCACTATCGCCTGATAACTCATATTCTTAGAAGCTTCAGAATCTTGATAAACTGCCAAAATTCCTGAATGTTCTGGGTTCGCTTGATGCAATTGCTGAAAGTCATCACAATTGCGTGTAAGCAGCACTCTCTCATTTTCTCTGGCAGCGTCTAGCACGACTGAATCTGGATGATTCATTAAATTTAATGTATTGACTGTGGCTACATCGTGACCGGCTGCCTGAAGAAGATTGACTAAATACTTGGCTTGAGAATCTTCGTCAAGCAGCATTCGTAGACTGAACTTGGACTCCTTTTACTTCCAATCGATAGCGTTCCTCGTCTGCTTCTAATTTTAAAATTTCTTGATTATTCTGACAGTAATCAATCGCCTCATAGATAGCAGACAGGGGTAAATCCCAATTTTCGGCAGCTTGTTCGGGTGACATCTGATTGGCAGTCATGTCTCGCCAAATAGTCGATGCCAGTAATTTACGTCCCTTAATGTAAAGTTGTTTGCGCCAAGGATGAGGACGTGCAATTAAATATTGCCAATTCTCGATTTCTGGTGTACTTTGCAGGGATTGAACGATCGCACCTAGCAGGGCAAGGCGATCGCTGACTGATAGTTGGCTGGCTTTTTCTTTAAGCTCTTGCAAGGACATAAAAAAATACTCCAACAAAGGTTGGTATCTGAATTATAGTACATTGGAAGGCGTGGACAATCGAGATTGACATAAACCTTTTGAGCATCAGGGTCACGTAAATGACTGTTTATACTGATGACTATTTTTTAGACATCCGGTATGAGTGGCAGACGACGAATACGAATACGGCTTGGCTCGACCGAAATGGCCGCTCCTTGTTCTAAATCCTCCTCGCACTCAGCAATTACCATCAGCAGTAAATCCGTTAATGCTTGGGCGCGTAACCTTTCAATCCGAACGCGAATAACTGAAGGAGAAGCTGCTTCATCAAGTGCTAGCAATGTATGAAAATCCGCATCGAGTGTAACAACCACACGTTCCTCAAATCTGGCTTTCTGGATGATTTCGGTATCTTCGGCTTGAGACATACCAATTTCACCAACATGGATGGTTTCGATACCTGCATCACGTAATAATGCTGCCGCCGAAAGTGGTAATCCCTGGTCAAGCAACAGCTTCATAATGATTAGGTAGCTCAATGATGCGATCGTCAAGGTAACAAGATACAAAAACTAGGGCTTGCCGGATATCTTCATCCTCTAGTTCGGGAAACTCTTGATGTAGCTCTTCTCGATCGGGATAAGTTGCTAGCAGCTCAATCACTCGACGAACAGTAAGCCGAAGATCGCGAATACATGGTTGCCCGTTCATCCGCTTTGGATTGCTTGTAATACGATCTATTTTCATTTTGACCCTCGCAACCTCAAGAGTAGTTCTGACGAAACCATATCAAGTGTCCCAGTTAAGTGGAGTTGGTCTCTCTATTTTAGTCGTTCTGTAGATCCCGTCTACGCGCACAAAATCGTCAGCGTTGGCACTTTCAGCTTTGATAATTTCTCCCCAAGGGATGTATTCATAATCAGGCAACCAAGCATCTTGCCTTCGCAGGAGAAAATCAAGAAAAAGTCTCGAATCTCTTAAACTATCTTCAGTTACTTTGAGCGTGCATTCTTCAGTGCGAAATTTGTAACCAACATGAGTACCACTGGTAATATAAATATCCCATTTCTTGGGGTTCCAACCGTCGGCTATGGGCGTACCCCGCGCTTCCATTTCCTCTGCATATTCCGGTAATTCTTGGGGTGAAATCTCAAAAACCTCTTCGGTGTAATCTACTCCCCACTCGAACTCTTCAATACATTTACCATTCTCAAATAGCTGATACGCAGAACAACCTGATGTATCTTCATTCTGTAAATAAATGCATCGAGTTTTCAATGACTCAGACACCTGAGAAACCTTGCTATCTACACACACATTGATTGGAAAAACTATACTCCACGGATGTCCTTTATACTGATATATAAGTGACATCCAGCAATCACTAGGATGATACTGCTTACCCCATACGTTTAGCTCTAAATTGCCACCAAATACTTTGGCAATCACCGGACTGCTTAATTCAATGGGAGCTTTGACTAAAAGAATGCCAACCTTATTTGCTTCCAGTTCTATAAACTGAAAACCGCGCCTTTTTGATAGTGCTACTTCTGATATCATAGAAAAACAAAGCGTCTAGTGTGAAAATAATTTGGAACCTTCACTTTTTTAGTCGAGATTGTTTCTATAGTTGTGTCACAAATGCGTTACAATATATGATATAACCTAAAATACCGCAATTCGCTCACCGATGTCAAAAGTTAGGTAGATAATTTTATATACTCATGACTATTTTTACTCTACGATCGATCAAAAAAGACTTCGGCATCAAGGAACTCTTGACAGATGCCAGTTTCAGCCTCGATGAAGGCGATAAAGTCGGACTCATCGGCACAAACGGTTCCGGCAAATCAACCCTGCTGAAAATGATTGCGGGTATGGAGTCGATCGACTCTGGCGATCGCTGGGTCAATCCAGGGTCTACAATTGTCTATCTTCCCCAACAGCCGGATTTAGACGAAAATCACACTGTCTTAGAGCAAGTATTTGCCGACAGTGGCGAACAAATGGCTTTAGTGCGCGAATACGAGGAAATTTCCGATCAATTGTCCCACGGCAAAGGCGATACAGACAAGTTGATGGCGCGTCTGTCTGCGGTGTCTGAACGGATTGATGAGGTGGATGCGTGGGATTTGGAAACCAAGGCGAAATTGATTTTGACCAAGTTGGGGATTGAGGATTTTGATGCGAAAATTGCCGATTTGTCGGGCGGCTACCGCAAGCGAATTGCCTTAGCAACGGCTTTGTTGTCCGAGCCCGATGTCTTGCTGATGGATGAACCGACAAACCACTTAGATGCGCTGTCTGTGGAGTGGTTGCAGAACTATTTGAACGGCTATCGCGGTGCTTTGCTGCTGATTACGCACGATCGCTATTTTCTCGATCGCGTTACCAATCGCATCCTAGAGATCGATCGCGGCGACCTTTACAATTATGCTGGCAATTACGCTTATTACTTGGAGAAAAAAGCCCTAGCTGAAGAATCCGCAGCCAGCACAGTTCGCAAACACGCGGGTGTATTGCGGCGCGAATTGGAATGGCTCAAACGCGGGCCGAAGGCGCGCAGTACCAAGCAAAAAGCTCGGATCGATCGCATTAAAGATATGCGAGCCCAGGAGTTCAAAACAGCCAACGGCAAAGTCGAAATTGCCACAGCGGGCCGCCGGATTGGTAAGAAGGTTATTGAGTTACTGAATATCTGTAAAGCTTACGGCGATCGCACTTTAATTAAAGATTTTACCTACAATTTCACACCCGAAGACCGGATAGGAATTATTGGCTGCAACGGTGCGGGAAAATCGACGCTGATGGATATCATCACCGGACGCATTCAGCCGGATTCGGGTACTGTCGAAATTGGCACAACCATTCATATCGGTTATTTTGACCAGCATTCAGAGGATTTGACGCCCAACGAAGACCAGCGAGTTATTGAATACTTGAAAAGTGTGGCCGAGTTGGTGCAAACGGCGGACGGGGAAATCATTACCGCTTCTCAAATGTTGGAAAAGTTTCTGTTTCCACCGAACCAACAGTATGCACCGATTAACAAACTTTCGGGCGGGGAAAAGCGCCGATTATTTCTGTTGAAAGTGCTGATGAGTGCGCCCAACGTGCTGATTTTAGACGAACCGACAAACGACCTGGACGTGCAGACTTTGGCGGTTTTGGAGGATTATCTCGAAGATTTTAACGGCTGCGTAATTGTGGTGTCCCACGATCGCTATTTTCTCGATCGCACGATCGACATGGTTTTCGCATTGGAACCTGGCGGCAATTTGCGCTTGTATCCCGGCAATTATTCAGTGTATTTAGATTACAAGAAAGCCGAAGAAGCCAAGGAAATAAAAGGGCAAAAAGAAAAAGAAAAAGTTACGCGTACTGTTGAATCTAACAATTCAAAACCCACAAATTCCCCTCAAAAAGCTCCCAAAGTCTCCTTCAATGAGAAGCGGGAATACGAACAATTAGAAAGTCAAATCCCGAAAATGGAAGCTGAAAAAGAAGACATTGAGAAGATTTTGTCTCACAATGCTCCGAGCGAGTTTGCCGAGATGAAGAAGTTATCGGATCGTTTGGCTCAGTTGACGCAGGAGATCGATCGGGCGACTGAGCGCTGGTTGGAATTGGCGGAACGGGTGGGTTAATTTGGGTTGTCCGAATGTTGTGTTTAGCTCCTGTTAATAATGACAGGAGCTATAGCAATCCTTGCAGGAGTCGTAAATTTTTTACCCCACCCCAACCCTCCCCTTGGTAAGGGGAGGGAGTAAGAAATTCACAAATGATTTAGGATTGCTATAGAGTAATTATGAGTGAAATAATCCCATGCTGAAACGAATATATATTGACAATTTTCGCTGTTTGGTAAACTTTGAACTTGACTTTGATGCCATTAATCTATTTCTGGGTTCTAACGGATCGGGTAAATCAACAGTTTTTGAGGTGTTGCAGAAAATCCAAGCATTGGTCAGCGGCGACAGTAAGGTTGAAGGAATTTTCAAACCTGCGGACTTCACCCGCTGGCAAACTTTACAAATTCAGCGTTTCGAGCTAGAAATTCTCGGTAATGGCGGCTGCTACAAATATCAATTACAAATCGATGAGTATGGAGATAAATGTCGTGTTAGGTACGAGAGTCTGCTCTTTGATAACCAGCCTTTACTACAATTTGAATTCGGCGAAGTTCAACTCTATCGAGATGATTATTCACCGGGCCCGAAATACCAGTTTGACTGGTCGCAATCTATTCTGCCTTCATTAATGCCAAGAAACGACAACACGAAGTTAACTTGGTTTAGAGAACGGATGGCGCGATTTATCATCGTGCAAGTTGTTCCCAGCTTGATGGTTGATGAAAGTAGCCAAGAACAAATGCGTTTGAGTCCTCGGATGGAAAATTTTGTTTCTTGGTATCGCTACTTATCTGAAGATCAAGGTAAAATTGCTGAGATTGGAAATATTTTAAGAGATGTTTTGGATGGATTCAACAATTTTAAGTTTGAGCGAGTAAGCGAAGATAATTTGGTATTAAAACTGCGGTTTTCAGGAGAAAAAGATAACAGCAAGCCAATTGAATATCGTCTCAGAGAATTGTCGGACGGACAAAAAACATTAGTGGCTTTATACGCGCTGATTTACGGTACAAAATCGGAAGATTATACCTTGTGGATTGATGAACCGGAAAACTTTTTAGCATTACCAGAAATTCAACCCTGGCTGATTGAGCTTTATGACCTTTGTAGCGAGGAAAAAGTTCAAGCATTACTAATTTCTCACCATCCTGAGTTAATTAACTATCTTTTAGCTTCACGGATTGGCTATTGGTTTGAGCGTCAAAGCAATGCTGCTGTTCGAGTCAAACGAATTAGCAATGAAGTAGCTGACAATTCGGGATTGCCAGTTTCTGAACTGATTGCACGGGGATGGTTGAATGAGTCAGCGTAGAGTTCAGATTGTCATTCTCTGCGAGGATCTACAGCAGTTTGTTTTTGCGCGTTATTTCCTAAAAAGGAGAGGTTTTACAGGTAGATTTCGGGCTAATATTTGTCCGAAAGGTAGCCAAGCTGGAGAACAGTATGTACGCACTCAGTATCTGGCGGAAGTGAAAGCTTATCGCCAGAATAGAAACCGGGTGGCGATTGGATTAGTTGTGTTAATTGATGCAGATACGGGTACGCTGGCAGCAAGACTTAATTGGTTAGCTAGTGTGCTTGATGAACATAAGCAGGAAAATAGGGAACCGAATGAGGCGATCGCGATTTTTGTTCCCAAGCGCAATATTGAGACTTGGATACACTATTTGCAGGGAGATTATTTGCAGGGAGAAACTGTGAATGAAGAGGATGCTTATGCAAAATTTGAGAAGAATGAGGCTATTTGCAAACGCCCTGTTGAGGATTTAGCCGATCGATGTTATTCTCAGAGCTTACCAGAAAATGCGCCGCTATCGCTTCAGGCAGCTTGTGGGGAATTACAGCGGTTGTTACCACTGTTGCAGCCATGAGTTATGAGAAAATCTGCAACCTGTCATTACTGTCAAGCAAACTGACCAAAAACTTAAGACGGATAAAAGTCTGAAATCGTTGTCAAAGCTGCAAAGCCATCGCAAACAGCGGCAAAAAACCCGCTTTTTTTGCGATCGCCCCAAGTAAAGCTGTATGTCACAAACTGCGAAGCCCCGGAGGGTGGGGTTGACAAAAGCAGTAGAATATGCAGTAAAAGTCAGGGTAAGCAAGTAAGACTGGCAGCAGAAAACAGGGGCGAAAAGGCACAAAACAGGTAAAACAAAAGTCGATCGGGCAAAGTAAGTTGGTCGAGGACTAAAAATATGGTGATGGGTGAGATACAATTGACCTGTTCTGAGCCAAGAATTGGTCAACATCACAAGTATCCTGTAGAAGTCTGAAGTTGAGAATCTCAGGGTTGTCGAGGAGCGGGAGCAAACAGAAAACTATGCCTCAAAAAGTAATCGCCGAACAGATGTCTTTGGAATCAGCGTCAGAGCCGATCGCCGTGAGGGCGACGGTGGAAACAGTGCCAGCCGAAGCAGTGGCAGTAGAGTCCTACGCCGATCGGTTGATGGACGAACTGTTTGAAGGAGTCGATCGAGCATTCGACGGCAGCGGCGGACTGCCATCGGAACCAGTGCAGCCAGAATTCGTGGCCCTCAAGTCGATCTCGGTACCTCAAATAGTTTTGTCGCAGTTGGCACCCCCCCAGTCGCAGCGGGGCGAAAAAGACGTAGAAGCGATCGCCCGCCAAGTCGCCCTAGAAACAACCAAAAAACAGCAGTCCAAACAATCATTCGACAGAATGCTGCTGGGAGCAGCATTTGGGTCGCTGCTGCTAGTCATGGGGTTATGGCTCGCGAGCAGGTCGGGACTCGTGCGCTTGCCCGCCGCCCCCGCACCAGAGACACCCGCAGCAAGTGGCAAAACAGCACCAGACACCCCGTTTGTGGAATACGTGCAGCGCTCCCTAGAAGCGATCGAACAAAAAAAAGCACCCCAGGCTAACCCCCAACTTGCAGGAGTTCCCGCAGCCCCCACCCCAGGGACGCTGCCGAGCATTCAAATTTCCGGCGCGCCGCCGGCAACCGCAGGTCTTTCGACAGCAGTCAACCGCATCGCTGATGCCCTAGAACAAGCCGGCGCACAGCCGGGAGCACCAGCACCCCAAATCGTAGTGATCCCTCCCCCCGCTCAGGTGACTGTGGCTCCGCCTGCTCAGGTGGCTGCGGCTCCGGCGGCTCCTGCTGCTCCTGCTGCTCCTCAAACCGCGGCAGTTTCCCCCTCACCGGCTGCTCCAGCCTCCGGTCGTGCGATCGCCGCTGCGGGAAATCGAGATCCCCTCGCCGCTTCCCCTTCCCCCTCGGAGTCTCCCCAGCCAAAGATTTTGGCTCGCGAAACCGAACCGGCACCAGCGCCCGCAGCAGCCCAGCAATCTGCGCCCGCGCCCGAGCAATCGGCACCGGCCGTTAGCAGCGCCTCCACTTCCGCCCACACGCTGGTAGGGATTTTGGAGTTGGGCGATCGATCGGCTGCTTTGTTTGAAGTAGACGGCGTAGCCCGCAGAATTTATGTCGGCGAAAGCATCGGCGCTAGCGGTTGGACGCTGGCAGAAATCAAAAATCAAGAAGCAGTGATTCGCAAGGGAGGAGATGTGCGATCGGTTTTTGTCGGCCAAAAGTTCTAATCAGTCATCAGTTATGAGTCATTAGTCATCAGTCATTAGTTATGAGTTAGGTAATGGTAATTGGTGATTGGCAATTACGAGGCTGTACCTCACCGTTGAAAACAGTTAGTTATAATAACCGACAACTAATGACCGATGATCGATCGCCAGTGACTAAGAACCAATGACTAATAACTAATGACCAATGACTAATGACCGAAAGCATCCAGGATACAACCCCCCGGATTCATGTGTGGAGAAATAAAAAACCTGTATCCGATAAACTTGCCCCCGAATTTATCTCGCGCAAGTCAATGCTAAAATCTAAAATCTAAAATCTAAAACCTAAAATCGATTGACTGAGGAATTATAAAAAATGGGCTTATTTGATGATTTCAGCCGCTTTCTAGAAACCCGATTAGAAGAATTTTTGCGTAGCAATCCCCATCTCGAATTGCAGGCAATAGAAGAACAACTGAAGGAACAAGAAGAAGACACTCTGCGACTGATTCTCGATATCCAAAAACAAGAGAAAAAACTGCAAGCCGAAATTCTCTCCGCCGCCCAAGAAATTCAGCGCTGGAACGATCGCATCAACAAAGCTAAAGCTGCTCAAAGGCTCGATTTAGCTCAAGCCGCCCAAGAGCGACAAGCCGCTTTGCTGCGTCAGGGAAATCAGCGCTGGGGTCAAATGCAAGGCTGCAAAGAACGGATTGAAAAAGCAAAAGAACTGTACCGCCAAATTCAAGTACGGCGAAAAGAAGTCCGAGCCAAAGCGGCAGAAGCCGCAACTCGCCCTACCACTAAAACAGAGCCAAATTGGGATACAAAGGGTTGGAATCAGAGTTCAAATTATAACAGTTTTAATGCGGCAGATCCTTTAGAAGAAAAGTTTCAACGCTGGGAAGCAGACGAAGAACTCGATCGAATGAAGCGCAATATAGGCAGATAGGGCGTTGCTGATTTACGGTATGAAAAGCTCAATATGCAAGTCATATAAACCAGTACCCACAAAGCTTCCCGATTTCCCACTGATTTTTTTCATACCCTGATTAAGCAACGCCGATTTTGAAATAATATTCGTGAAGATTAGAGTAAAAAAGACAAATTATGCATCAAAAAACAGTTTTTAAAGTTAAATCTCTGCGGTTATTCACAACGGTTGCTCTGCTTGAGAAGGTGGCTCTTCGGGCAGCGGAATAAACTCTGTCTCTTGAGGAACCTGAGCAAAGCGTCCCTCTCTCCAATCGAGTTTAGCTTGCTCAATGCGCGAGTGCCGACTCGAAACAAAATTCCACCACTTATGGCGCTCACCAACAGGTTCACCGCCAATCACAATACAACGAGCCTTGGCTGAAGCAGAAATGTTTACTTCAGTGCCTGAATTTAGAACCGCTAACCGATGTTGTTCCAGAGGCTCTCCATCGATCGCAAGCCCCTCTGTTACGCTGTAAACCGCCTGTTCGCTGTAATGGCCCGGTAAGGTAAATTCTCTTCCAGCAGTCAGTTGCACGTCCAGATAAATCATGGGTGAAAATATTTGAACTGGGGAAGTGCGATCGTATGCCTCACCCGCAATCAGGGTGAACGAAACTCCTGCGTCCTGCTTCGTAAAACTTACCCAAACTTGACTAAAGCCATCTTTAGTCGCAATTCAGAACTCACTTCCTGCGCTGTTGG
>NZ_JAUBVD010000060.1:0-34719 GCF_036705675.1 Microcoleus sp. AT8-A3 | reverse complement strand
AACTTGGGTATGGAAGTAATGCACGAGCGCAATGCTCACAACTTCCCACTCGACTTGGCTGCTAGTGAAGTCACTCCAGTAGCTTTGGTTGCTCCTTCCATCAATGGCTAAGTTTTAGTATGAGATTGACAAAAAGCGCTCCTAGAAATAGGGGCGCTTTTTGTTTTGGGGAATTTTTTTTTAGAGACCTGCTTCAATCCGTTAAATCCCTTAAATCCGTTACCCCCCTTACCTCCGTTGCCTTCCTTCTTGCTTTTTACTTATTGTTTCTTCCTTTATTCTTTAATTTTTTATGATTACTATAGAATATAGCCACTAGGCCGATCGAGATACTGTGACATACTCCACGGCGAAATCTTATATTATGGTCTAGGATTCCAATAGTCGGATTCAGAATATGTTGGGCTTGCTATAAAGTGTTCGCTAGCAGCAATGCAATTGTGTCAATTCCAGAATCTAACCATAGACAAATGTAGCTGATCGGGAGTCGCTCCTCACCGTCCCAAGCGCTCTATTTCTAAAGAGGATTTGTATTATGAAAGATGGACAAGAAGTACGCCGCGCCTCCACAGCCGTCATTGCCGGTGCTTGCGGGTTGGCTTTACTGACGGGAGGGGGCATTGCCTGGTGGACTGCGAACCGTTCGCCAACCCCTGCAGATACGCCGTCTTCTGCTCAGACTACCGCTCCGCCCCTTTCCCCAATTCCTGCGGAATCTCCTGCTGTAGTGATACCCGTACCCCCTCCAAATCCTGTACAAGTGCCACAGGTTCAGACGCCACAGGTTCAGACGCCACAGGTTCAGACGCCTAACGCTCTGTTGCCAAAGTCACCGCAGCCAAAGCCTTTGCCACAGACTGATGTCCAGACTGTGCAAGTCTACTGGGTTAAAGATGCCAGCGGCAAATTTGAGGGAGTTCCTACGAAAGTAGCTGTCAAACAAGCTGACAAGCCTGATGCAGCTTTACAAGCTGCTTTTAACAGTTTGTTAGCTGGGCCGAAGGATGGAACTGTTTCTAGCGAAATTCCTAATGGGACAAAACTCAGGGGTTTGAGTGTTAAGAATGACGGAGTTTATGTCGATTTGTCAGCAGAATTTACTTCGGGGGGAGGGAGCAATTCGATGACTGGCAGGTTGGGGCAGGTTATCTATACGGCTACGAGTTTACAACCGAATACCAAGGTTTGGATTTCGGTGGAAGGCAAGCCTTTAGAACTTTTAGGTGGCGAAGGTTTGGAGGTGGCTCAGCCGAGTACCCGCCAAAGTTTTGACAAAAATTTTCCCCTTTAGTAATTATGAGTCATTAGTTAGGAGTCATTAGTTAGGAGTCATTAGTCATCGGTCTGAAGGCAGAGAGTAGGGATTGATAACTTATGACTCATGGCTGATGACTCATGACCACGAATTTCTTCATGTGGTACCCGCCACGTGATTTATCCGTGGAATCAATCCCAAATCGAAAATCGAAAATCACTTATTGCCCCCGCATTTATCTCGCGCAAGTCAATCGAAAATCTAAAATCTAAAATCTAAAATCGATTGACTGGGGACTGGCAACTAATTTTCAGTGCTTCGTAGTTAGGCTAAATGCCCGAAAGTGTAGGGCTTGCTGTTCGATCCGGCTGGCAAGCCGATCGCACACCATATTACACAGCTCAAAAATTAACTCGTCTTGCACCTTATAATAAGCTGAAGTCCCTTCACTCCGGCGAGTGAGGATACCAGCTTGGAGCATGAGTTTTAGGTGCTTAGAAACATTGGCTTGACTCGTTTGAGTAGCTTCCACCAATTCTTGCACGCATTTTTCGCCGTCGCGAAGCAGGTTCAAAATTCGTAAACGCATGGGTTCGCTCAAAATACTGAAATACTCAGCAACTTGTTGCACAACCTCTTGCGGGACAGGCTGGGATGACTTCATCAAACTCACCGGAGAGAAGTGATCGGGAAATATTAGCATTTATTCTGTCCATAACAATAAAGTAATCCTTCAATCCGGATTAATTCGCATCAACACTTGACCGTATTCGACAGGTTCGCCATTTTGAACTAAAATTTCCATCACTTGACCGGAGACTTCATCAGCATCGATCTCGTTCATCAGCTTCATCGCTTCGATAATACAGACTGTCTGGCCGACCTTGATGCGATCGCCCACATTGACAAAAGGAGGCTCGTCAGGAGCAGCAGCGCGATAAAAGGTTCCTACCATCGGCGAGATAATTGACACCCATTTGGTATCGACAGAAGCAGGTACGGCAGCAGGTACAGCGACAGGGGCGACGGGAACAGGGGCAGGCAGATCCGCTGCTAAATTTTGGTCAACAGCAGGAGGTGACGCTAAGGTGGGGCTAGGAACCGCGCCCAAGGCGATTGGAGCGACAGTCGCCACGGCAGCAGGGAGCGCAGCAGAGGTGGCTGGTGAACTTGCCAGAATGCCTTTGCGTACTGTTAGTTCAATATCCCCACTTTTTAATGTCAGTTCCGAAATGCCAGTTTTGTCTAATACAGTTAGCAGGTCACAAAGCTGGTTTAAGTCTAGTTGCACAGCAGATTCAAGGGTAATTAATAATTGAAAATTGAGAATTGAAAATTGAAGATTCAGAATCCGGCGAAGCTATGAGCATCAACGAATTTGGAGAAAAAAGGGATAGTTTTTAAGCTGTGAGCGATGAGTATTGAATTTATAATTCTTTAACTCATAACTCAGAACTAAAAACTAAAAACTCCCTTTTATTCCCTCGTTTCTATTCTCGGCCGAGGTACTTGTCTTCACGAGTATCAATCCGAATCCGTTCTCCAATGGAAATAAAGAGAGGCACCATAACCTGAGCTCCGGTGGAGACGATCGCGGGTTTGCTGCCACCGGTGGCAGTATCTCCTTTGACTCCGGGATCGGTTTGCAGCACTTCCAAGACGACAGAATTGGGGAGTTCCACTTCCATGATTTGGTCGTTCCAGCGTAGGATGCTGACTTCCATCCCTTCACTGAGGTACTTGACACGATCGCCTATTTGCTTAGCATTGAGGCGACTTTCCTCGTAAGTTTCCATATCCATAAAGACGAACTCGTCGCCCTCTTTATAGGTATGCTGCATCACACTCTTTTCCAGGTTGGCTTGAGGCATAGTCTCGCCCGCCCGGAAGGTTTGTTCTACTACGTTTCCGGTTTGGACGTTTTTTAATTTTGTCCGCACGAAAGCCGAGCCTTTTCCTGGCTTGACGTGGAGGAATTCGATAACCCGCCACACGCCGTTATTCCATTCAATTGAAACACCTGGTCGAAAGTCGTTACTGGAGATCATATAAATTTTTGCGGGCAATCCCGTCGCCTTGCCGGCACGGGGGAAGTACAGTGAGTCGATTTTAGATTTGAGATTTTAGATTTGAGATTTACTCCACAGATGAATTTGGGAGATTGAACCTTGGTCTAAAATTTTGATCTCTCCACGACAGGAGTCTGGGATTGTATCCGTTTTTGAGCGGGTCAGGTTAAAGCCGCAGTCTAGCTGACGGCATCAAAAAGCAATTGGCATTTTATTTTACCGTTCAAAGGGAGCAAGTGCTGTACTGAAATGTTAATGGCAGTGGGCAGTGGGCTGTTGTCAGTTGACAATTCCCGCATCCAGGATACCCGCCACGTGATTCATCCGTCCAGAAATAAAAAACCTGTATCCGATCGACAAGCCCCCGAATTTATCTCGCGCAAGTCAATCTAAAATCTAAAATCTCAAATCTAAAATCTAAAATCGATTGACTGTTGAGTGTTGTTAGTGGGCAACTCCTCCCGGGCCGAACGAACAGACACTTTAGATGGGTAGCAGCAAAGGCGGGCGGGCAGCGCTGTGGGAAGATAATAGAGGCAATAAAAGTTAAAGTTATGTTGCATTGGCCTAATTTCTCGATCGATACGTGCAAGCGCTGGGTCAAAACCGTCGCTTTAGCGCTTCTGCTGTTCACTCTCGGACTGAGTTTCAGTGCAGTCTCCCATGCCAAACGCCCCAGCAGCAGTATGCCTGCAGGGAATGCGATTACGGACGGGCGGGCGCTGCTGCGCTTCGCTTTACCTATTGACAATCAGACTGTACGAGAGTTGCAAATCAGTCTCGAAGACATTGGCAACCACATACGATCTAAACGTTGGGGGCCTATTAGCAGCGATGTCAGCAGGGCTTCCAGGATTCTCAACCTCCGGGAATCTGACATTTTAGAGAGTATTCCCGACGCCAAAAAGCCGGAAGCTGAGGCGCTAGTTGCAGGAGTCAAGGAGAAAGTTGCTCAACTGGAAAAGGCTGTTGAGGCTAAAGACAGGGACAAAGTGATTGACTTGAAAGCCACAATCCTAGGTTCCGTAGGCGAAATCGAAGAGTTGATGGTGACAAAGTTTCCGTTTGAAGTGCCTGCCAAGTATGCTAATCTGCCTCAACTGAAAGGGCGCGCTACTGTGGCTGTACAAACTGAAAAAGGGGAAATTACTGTTGTGGTTGACGGCTACAGCGCCCCGGTTACGGCTGGTAATTTTGTGGATTTAGTCGATCGAGGTTTTTATGACGGTTTGCCGTTTATTCGATCGGAAGAATCCTACGTTTTGCAAACGGGAGATCCCGAAGGCAAGGAAGAGGGTTTTATTGACCCAGCTACTGGCAAATACCGGAATATACCGCTAGAAGTGCTCGTCAGGGAGGAAAAAGAACCTATTTACGGGATTACTCTAGAAGATGCGGGGCGCTATCGCGACGAACCTGTTTTGCCTTTTTCTGCTTTCGGTACTGTGGCTATGGCCCGTACAGAAACTGACCCTGATAGCGCTTCTTCTCAGTTTTTCTTTTTCTTGTTTGAACCTGAACTCACGCCCGCTGGCCTGAATCTGTTGGACGGCCGCTATGCTGTTTTTGGTTACATGATTGAAGGAAAAGAAGTTTTGGAGCAACTGAAGCAGGGAGACAAGATTGTATCTGCTAAGGTAGTTAAAGGAATCGAAAATTTGGTGCGACCTCAAGTTTAATTAATGAGGGCGATTGAAATCGCTTTTACACCAAAGTGACGGCGATTGAAATCGCTTTTACAGAAACAAAGCCCGCCTGCGCGGGCTGAAAAAATCAATAGTGACAGGCATTGAAATCTTTTCTAAATAAAGAAAGGTAACGGCGATTGAAATCACTTTTACAGAGACAAAGCCCGCCGGAATCAGGCTGGAAGAAGAGATAATTTTTATAGTTTCGTTATTAAAATTAGGAATTCCATCGAAAATATGGCTATTTTACAATTTTTATTGGTAATGGGTTTGGGCGGATTCGCAGGCTTGTTGATTGTAAAAAATGTGAATGAAAACAAGCAAAAGCAGCGGTTGGATGAGGCTTTTTATCAGTTGTTGGAAACTCAAAACAGTCAAATTTCGCTGATTCAACTGGCGGCTAGTGCTAGGGTTGAGGCTGAAGTTGCTCAGCAGTATTTAACTCGGCAAGTTAAGATTTTTTCGGCGATTTTAGAGGTAGATGATGAAGGAGATACTTTTTATAGGTTTCCTAGGTTGCGCTTGCCGCCAAGTTCGGGTAAGGAATGGTGAAGTGAGAAAGTGCGATCGACTAATTCAAAATTATGCAAGTTAAAGATATCGGTGAACAAGGTCTTTTAAGAATATTGCAAAAATTCTGCCCCGCAGAGATAGTGGGTGATGATTGCGCCGTAGTTCCGACAAATCCCAACCAATCTCTGGCTATCACTACAGATATGTTGGTGGATGGAGTGCATTTTAGCGATCGCACTACGGGGCCTTATTACGCAGGATGGCGCGCCGCAGCGGCAAATTTGTCGGATCTGGCTGCGATGGGAGCAACGCCTCTGGCGGTGACTGTAGCCCTCGCTGTGGCGGCGGATACGGCTGTGGAGTGGGTTGAAGAGTTTTATCGGGGGATGACGGCTTGCTTGCAAGAATATGATACGCCGATCGTCGGTGGCGATGTTGTGCGATCGCCCGTTGTGACTGTGGCGATTACGGCTTTTGGACAAGTTGAGTGCGATCGTACCATTAGTCGGTCAAATGCGCGATCGGGCTGGGCGATTGTCGCCACGGGTGTTCACGGAGCCTCCCGCGCGGGATTAGAATTGCTGTTAAATCCAGAATTCGGGCAAAATCTGGAAAAGGTCGATCGAGCTTCTTTAATTCTCGCTCACCAGCGCCCTAAACCGAGGCTGGATGTTTTGCCGGTTGTTTGGGAAATATTAGGTTCTGCGGGTGAGTTTTCCATCGCCGGAATGGACAGCAGCGACGGTTTAGCAGATGCGATTATTCAAATTTGTCGGGCTAGCGGTGTTGGCGCAAAAGTCGATCGTACAAAACTACCAATTCCCGATATTTTCAGCGAAATAGTATCAACCGAAAAAGCTTTAGATTGGGCCTTATACGGCGGAGAAGACTTCGAGTTAGTGATTTTTTTGCCAATAACAAGCGCTGAGTTATTAGTGGAAAAAATAGGAAACCGAGCCGCAATTGTGGGAATCGCTACCGATAGCACTGATATCTGGTTAACTGATAGCAGTGGCATTTATCCTGATGCTATATTAAAGCTCGATCGAGGATTTCAACACTTCTGAATTATCTCGCTTGTCCGCATAGGCAGACTTGGTTTGTGTAGACGCGGTTTCAACCGCCTGTTTTTTTGCTGTTATTGTAGGCAGTAGCCAGATTATTTTGGGTTTGCGTCCATTTTTCGCTACCGGGTTCCCGATTATTTAAAACTATTTCATAACCCGCAATGGCAATTTGAATATTATTCCCTTTATTCCCACTGGGAAACTCACTAATATGAATACTCAAATTTTCAATAAGACCGATAATTGAGCTAATTGTTTCTGAGTTTTCGCCAGCAATTAACTTTTTCGCCACTTGCTGTAAAGTCTCGGCAAAACTGGCATTAAGGAGATGTTGTCGCCCTTCCAGCATGGGGTAAATTACTGCTATATCCCCGTTGCTATCTTGTTCTGCTTGCAATAATTCTAGGAAAAAATTTGCATAGTCTTGGAATTTTTCACTCTTCGAGTTATTGCTATCTACGTCATCGTTCATATCGATGAGTTGCGCTAGGTAACTAGCTAGATGTCGGAGGAATTTAGCGCCATTTTCCCCTCCTTGTTCTGCCAAGGTTGATGCTACTAACTCACAAGTTTCCAGAAATCCGCGATCGAGTAATTCTGAGTTATCCTGTAATATCTGCGCTTCCTCTCCGTTGGGGGCATTCAGCAGGGTGTGAATTAATTGCAGATAGGCTTGGGCGCGGTTTTCTTCCATTTTGGGGAGTTTTGAATAACACCGGGATTTATTTTATCATGCTTGGTGGGTGGCCAGAAACCGGGTTTTTGCGAGAATATGTGGTTACAGGCGAAGATTCTGGAAAAAACCCGGTTTCTTTGGTTGTGCGTAGAAAGAATGGACTCGGCGGTTTCCACAGCCGAATCATCTATTACAATTGATTTAGATCGATTCCCATTTCTCGCAATCTTGATTCTAAAGCTTGCGATCGCGATCGTTCTTGTTGCAGCAAAGTTTCTGTCTCACTGGCGCGTCGCTCTGCTTGCTGAGCTTGTTGCTCTGCTTGTTGTCGCAGTTGCTCTGCTTGTTGTCGCAGTTGCTCGGCTTGCTGAGCTTGTTGCTCGGCCTCAATAGCCCGCGCTTGAGCCTGTCGTCGCAATTGAGCGAGTTCCACAAAACTCATAAACGCTTCTCCATCAGGGCCGAACATTTCTAGTCCCGTTTCAGATAATTGAAACCGCACGCCCAGTCTGGGGCTGATCCAACCGTCTATTTGTTCGATCGCTTCTAATTGTTCCTCTTGACGTTGCCATCCAGTCAACTCTAATGTTTGTGGGTCGTACAAATAGTATTCTTCCACACCATAACGTTCGTAAAATTTGAACTTTTGAATCATCGGAGCGGGCCGATTTCCCGGCGACCAAATTTCAAACACAACTTGTGGCCCAATATTATCTTCATTCCACTGTTGATAGGAACCACGATATCCTTTTGGTCTACCAAAAACTACCATCACATCTGGTGCTTGGCAAAGTTTATTATTTCCTTCAACGGGATACCAAAGTAAGTCACCGGCGACAAAAACATTCGGGTCATTCGCAAACAATAGTTCAGAATTTTCTTTAATCCAAACGATTAATCGAAACTGCTCGGTATTATCTGACATTGGTTCGCCGTTATCGTCGGGGTAGATGATATTTTGTTTGTCGGGAGATTGCAGTTTTGTAACCATTGCTTTTTCCCCAAAATAGATGGTGAATTTATTTTAGTGTAAATGATATCAAGCGGCTTTTTTGTGGGAAACGTGTTTTCAAGACCGGAATCCTTCCTAACGCCTAGATAATGCTACCTTGGGCATTAATCTATCCAAAATTTGCTCTATCGCCATTACTGTCCAATCAATATCCGCTTCTGTGGTTTCTCGTCCCAAACTCAAGCGAATGCCGCCAACGGCCTTAGTTTTACTATATCCCATTGCCAATAATATCGGACTCGGAGTTAGTTTGCCGCTGTTACAAGCAGAACCGGAACTAATGCCAATTCCTGCTAAGTTTAGCTGTCGCACTAAAGTCTTGCCTGTCACTTTCCCTGTGTCGCCGTCGGGAGAAACAATGCAAAAACTGACGTGGTGCGGCAGACGATAATATCGATCGCCCGTTGCGACTAAACTGGGTACGTGGGATAATTGGTCAAAAAGCCGATCGCGCAATGCAATTAACCTCGGCGTTTCCACATCTATTTCCTGCAATGCTAACTCCGCCGCCACCCCAAAACCGACGATTGTCGGCAGCGCTTGTGTCCCGGAACGCAGTTTCAATTCTTGGCCACCACCGCCTAACATTGGCACTAATTCTACTCCCGGACGCACGTAAAGCGCCCCCGCACCTTGTGGCCCGTAAAGTTTGTGACTGGAAACCGAAAGCAAGTCTACGGGAAGTTTCTGCACGTCAACTTGCAGCTTGCCGGCAACTTGAACTGCATCGGTATGAAACATGATATTGCGATCGCGCGCAATTTGTCCTAATGCCTCAATTGGTTGCAGCGTGCCAACTTCGCTTTGTCCGTAAATGATGGAAATTAACACTGTATTCGATCGCAGGGACTCTTGCAAATCCAAAGGGTGAATTCGCCCCAATTTATCAACTGGTAGGCGCGTTACCTCCCATCCCAACTGTTCGAGTTGTCGCGCCGGTTCTGCTACAGCGGAGTGCTCTACGCTGGAGATAATAATATGCTGCGGCTTTGTATAAAGACGGGCAATTCCCATAATTGCCAAATTGTCCGCTTCAGTGCCGCCGGAAGTAAAAATCATCGATTCCGGTAGCGCGTTAATCAAGCTAGCAACCTGCATTCTTGCTAATTCTAAAGCTGTCGCCGCCCTTTGTCCCCACTCGTGCAAGCTGGAAGGATTTCCCCACTGCTGAGTAAGGGCTGTTTGCATGGCTTGAATCGCTTCTGGGCGGGCGGGTGTTGTGGCGCTATAGTCGAGGTAAATTTGCATGATAAATAACTAATTAATGACTGTTGACTGTTGACTGTTGACTGTTGACTGTTGTGAGTGGCTACCAATAGCCAATAAAACCAATAACTGATGACTAACTTCCTGGTTTGCAGACGTTGTAGTCTTCATGGGACAAAACTTTTTGGGGAGTTAAGAAAGTGCCGCAATCTTCACAAAGCATTCTGTAGTTGCGAGTTACAGGAATACTGATTATCAAACGGTTGTGACGCAGGCGTTTGCCGCCGAAATCTCTGTAATTCTTATTTTCGCCCAAAGCTGCTATAATTGTTCGGGCTTTAGTGACTACGTGGTCGGGCAGACCTCTGAGATCGATGATATCTCTAGCAAATGATGCTTCCCTCTCTTGTTTTTTGGTTTGTTTTTGTGTCAGGACTTCAACGTAATGCTGCTGCGCCACCAACTCTTGCGTGCAGCGATGGCACGCTTTACCATATCCTTTGTGACCGCACGGAAAAATTCTTTTTCTTTTAGCCATAAAGCAGCGGTATAGGGTTTGACCCACGCCCCTGAATGCTGCTACCTTACCAGTGATGCTTCCGGCATCGAGGCAGTTCTACAAGACGCAAAATCTGTTCCCTTGCATAAATTTAATAGGTTGTAACTTTACTTGATCCAATAGCTTTGAACTGTGAGAAGGCTAATAACCTCTATATTTATTAAAATTTTGTGGCTGTATTGTATTATCATTTACTCGGTTTCTGTTGTGCTGGGCTGGTGGCGATCAATCTGGCGGGCTGCGGACAAACAAAGCAAGACGTGCAGAATTTACCTCTCAGTCTGGCTCCATTGCCTCAAGACCCCTTGTTGCAAGTATACTTCAATCAGTCGATCGCTTCGAGTTATACAGAGCCTTACCGCCAGCAAACTAGACCTGGAGATGATTTAGAAAACTTGATTGCTGTGGCGATCGCCAGTGCTGGATCGACGGTAGATGTTGCGGTTCAGGAGTTTCGCTTGCCCGGTATTGCGAGGGTTTTGGCCGAACGAGGGCGATCGGGAATTAAAGTGAGATTAATTGTCGAACATATCTATAGTCGCCCTTGGAGCGATTTTACAGCCCAGGAGTTGGCGAAATTACCGGAAAGAGAGCGCGATCGTTATAACGAATTTGTGCAACTTGCCGATACCAATAAAGACGGTAAATTAACGGCAGATGAAATCAAGCAAAATGATGCTTTGGTAATTGTCAAAGATGCGGGTATTCCTGTAATTGACGATACTGCTGACGGCAGTAAAGGCAGCGGTTTGATGCACCACAAATTTGTTGTAATTGACGGCAAAACCGTAATCGTAACTTCGGCTAATTTTACCACAAGCGATATACATGGCGATTTCAAGACACCTGCAAGTCGCGGCAATGCGAACAATTTGCTGAAAATTGAAAATGCTCAAATAGCGCAACTATTTACTCAAGAATTTAACATCATGTGGGGCGACGGGCCCGGAGGCAAACCGGACAGCAAGTTTGGCATCAAAAAGCCGTTGCGTCAAGTGCAAAAAGTAAGAGTAGGGAATGCGACAGTGGCGGTGCAATTTTCGCCGATTTCCCAGACTTTGCCTTGGGAAAACAGTGTCAACGGTTTGATAAATCGAACTTTGGGTAGTGCGAAAAAGTCGGTTGATTTGGCATTGTTTGTATTTTCGGCTCAGCGGTTGTCAAATACTTTGGAAATTCAAGCTAGCCGGGGAGTTGCGGTGCGAGCTTTAATTGACTCTAATTTTATTTATCGCTCTTACAGTGAAGGGTTGGATATGATGGGGGCGACTTTGATGCAAGATTGCAAGTTAGAAACTGACAATCGCCCTTGGAGAAAGCCGCTGACTGCGGTGGGAGTGCCGCTGTTACCAATGGGCGATCGCCTGCACCACAAATTCGGCGTTGTGGACGGCAAAACGGTGCTTACAGGTTCTCACAACTGGAGTGAGGCGGCAAATCACGGGAATGACGAGGCGCTGCTGGCGATCGAAAGTCCCACAGTTGCGGCCCATTTTGAGCGGGAGTTCGATCGGCTTTACAAAGGTGCAACCTTGGGAATTCCCGCCCGCATCAAACAGAGAATTGATGCTAAGAAAAAAGAGTGCGATTCACTACAAGCAGCATCAAAATCTGCGAGTGCTAAACCTCAAATTGCTGCCGGAAAAAAGTTAGTTAATTTAAATGCCGCGACTCAGGAAGAATTAGAAACTTTGCCTGGAGTTGGCCCGAAGTTAGCCGAGAGAATTATTGCAGCGCGACAACAGCAACCTTTTACCTCTTTAGACGACGTGGCACGGGTTCAGGGCATTGGGGACAAGATTTTAGAGAGATGGCGCGATCGAGTAACTTGGTAGTTACGTTCGTACTCCTCACATTTTGCACCATTTTCAATTACTTGTTTAGGAACAGGCTTTCCGGCCTGTTCCACAAAGAGTGAATTTTCTTGTGGAACAGGCCGGAAAGCCTGTTCTTGACAATACTGCAACATCTCAGTAATCAGGACTTCATTCCTGACTCTAAAAAGTTCACAGTCATAACTTCCGTCCTTCCTTTCGCAACTCAGCATCAAAGACTCAAGTTCTCACTAGAAACCTATTGGCTCTACTTTGACAACACCTCAGCTCTCAAGTTAAAATAACTTCTAAACAAAATGCTATCTATTCACCTGAGAGGTAGAGAGAGATGGAACACGCCAGATTTGTTATGGGGAGGCCACAAATCAAATTTCTAGCTATCTTGGTGGGGGCATTTTTTTTGATTCTAGCAGCTTTCACAGTCAGCGCCCAGCAGAGTAGCGAAGCACAATTTAGGGTCAAAAACGAAAACGCTTTTAATATTAATTTAATTCAATTTAAGCGCACTGAATATGTAGGCCCCTGTGCCGGTACTGTCTTCTCCCCTGATTCGCAAAGCGCTCGATTTGTCTCCAGCAAAACTCCTCCCGGCCCTAACAGAAGGGTGATGATTAAAAATGTGACTGATGGCATGGAAACTAACCCCTATCCCTACACAGACAGAGGTTACAACAAAGGTGAGTTTTCCGAGGATTTTGGATTTAAGTTGGGTAACAGTCACAAAACAAGAACTTTTTCGGTTTTAGAGGGAGAAAATAAGTTTATCTATGAAATTAAAGAAAATGACCAAGTTATAGAACAGGGTTCGCTTACGGCTGAAGTTTCTATACAAAACTTAGGTACTTTTCCCCGTCAGCAAATTTGTCAAGATCGGGTAGAATGTCGGGATACTGCTGATTGTCGCGATCGTAAAGGCAGAAAAAGAAGTTGCAGACAAGAGTGTTTTCCTGTTCAACAGTGTCGCTGTCCCTAACTACTTTCTGTCCAAAAATTATTTTATTTAATTAAGGCCAGAAGACAAAGAGGAATAACAAACCAGAAACAAGATAAGTTATTTTCCACGGAATAGGGGCAACCACGCAGCGCTGTTTCATTCTCTTGTAGGGGCTGCCCCCCGTGGCTGCCCCCATGTCCCAAACGGCTGTGAAATCGTCTGTGGGGGCTAGGCATTCTTGGCACTACAAGGGTCAAAAGCCTGATTTTCGTGAGAAAGAAACCGCCCTGGGCAACCACGGGCGATTGCCCCTCCAATAAAATTGTTGGTTCAAGTAATTGGGTGAAAGTAAAATGCTGCTCCTAACACGATATATGTTGCTAAAAGCAGCACTCCTTCGAGCCAATTAGAGCGCCCGTCGAGACTAATTAGATTAGCAATTGTTACTGCAATGGCAACTGCAACTACTTCAAACGGATTGAAGTTTAAATCCATCGGCTGATGAATTATTAATCCGATAATTACCAACACCGGCGCTACCAGCAAAGCAACTAGCAAACTCGAACCCATCGCGACAGAAACTGACAAATCCATATTGTTTTTCATCGCCACTCCCACCGCAGTTACATATTCGGCTGCGCCGCCCACAATCGGCAACAGAATTACCCCTGTAAACAGCGGCGTTAATCCCAATCCTTTGGTAGTTTCTTCGACAACACCCACGAAAATTTCTGATTCAAAAGCAACAGCAACAGTTGAGGCAACTAGCACTCCTATCCACAGCCACAAATTCGGTTTGTGCGTAGTAGATTCTTCTTTGGTATTTTGAGGATTTTCTGACTCTAGTTCTACTAAGCCAACATCGTAAAGATAGCTGTGGGTTTTTAATGAAAATAACAGAGTTAGAGCGTAAACTGCAATTAGGACGATCGCAGTTATTAAGGAAAGATTCTGAATGGCTGCGGGTTCGACTCCATTGGAGGTATAAATTACCATTGTCGGCAGCAGGATGGCAATCACTGCTAGAGTCATTGTGGAACCGTTCACCCGCGCGATTATTGGCTTAAATTCCTGTTCTTTGTAGCGGATTCCTCCTAACAGCATGGAAAATCCCATGACTAAAAGCAAGTTGCTGATAATTGTACCGGTTATGCTGGCTTTCACAATGTCAATTAAGCCAGCTTTTAGGGCAACTATGGCAATAATTAATTCCGTAGCATTGCCGAAGACTGCATTTAATAAGCCGCCTATGGAGGGGCCTGTAACGATCGCCACTTCTTCTGTTGCTGTGCTCAACCAAATCGCCAGAGGTATAATGCCTAAAGCGGATGTGATGAAAACTGCAAGGGAACCCCAGTGCAAATACTCAGCGGCGATGGAAATGGGGATGAAAATTAACAGCGCTATGGAAAGAATCTTTTTGATTGACATAGGAACTCGGATGGTGTAAGGAATGGTGATGTCGAGTTGTCGGGGCGATCGCAAAGTTGATTTTACACTATTCAACTATTCTCTGACAATTCTGCTGGCGAGTGCGATCGATAATTGGAAATATTTAACCGCAAATGCACCCAGAGCGAGGCAGATTGAATATAATAGAATGATATCGACATCGGTGAAAAGATATGTCTCAATCTGTAGTGCCAGTTGTTGAATCAAAGCAAATTGATACTTCACCCACCTTGACCTTTGAAGAATACCGATTTTATCAAACTGATTCCTATCTACAATATGAACTGTACAAAGGCAAATTAATTCCGATGCCAACCGCCACAGTTTTACATATCAAAATTTGCGAGTATTTAGTTTACAAATTGCAGCGTTACCTAGCGGAACACAATCTTGACTTAGTAGCAAAAACAGGTTTAGGAGTGAGAACAGAAGAAGATACATCTCGGATTCCTGATGTAGTTGTTTGCACTCAAAGTCTTTTGGAACAAGCTGGTGCTAGACCAGGTGCTGGTATCCTCGATTTTGAGGAAAAGCCGCTGTTAGTGATAGAGGTAGTGAGTCAAAATCGGCGCGCCGATTATGTGATTAAACGAGCTGAGTACGAACTAGGTAACGTGCCCGAATATGTAATTGTTGACCCTACACCTAACAAAGAACTGGTGCGAGTTTTAGCCTTTCCTGAAGGTGAAGACATCTATACACAAACAGATTTTGTGCCGGGGCAACAAATGGTGTCTGTAGTCTTTCCAAATCTGACATTATCAGTGAATGAAATACTGTCTCCGCCATTAGTTGAAGGGTTGATTAAAGCAGAACAAGCTCGGTTCCAGGAACTTGAGCAGCAAGCTGATGAGCAGCGCCAACGGGCGGAAAGATTGGTGGCGAGGTTGCGAGAATTAGGAGTAGATCCCGATCGCATTTAGGAGCTTTCTGTCAGAACCCCGAATTCTTAAAAAAGTCGGGGCTCTGGGTATTCTGTTGGTTGAGGTGGGCTTGATACTGTGCAACTATTCAACCCAACGCACCCGCACAAAATGAGCTTCGCGTCCCCAGAAGTCGTGACTTACAGTAATATCAACAACACTCAAATTAAACGGAATAGCAGTTGTCACGTACCGCTGAGCCAGAGCGCCCACATCAGGAGCTAACTGAGCCGCAGCCGCCGCCGCAGCACCCAAACCGAACAGTTGCAGAATGGGCCCGCGAGGCAGGGCTAAATTGATGCCAACAGCAAGTCCTGCAGTCAGCAGCATTGCCACCGACAAATTCGTGCCACAGCGGGGATGTACAGCTAAATCCCACTCTCCGCTGGCAATCCGGTGCAAAGCCTCGCGCACTGCCTGACGCAACTGTGCAATGTTAACGTGCCCATAAAGAAAAAACCCTTGGTCTGTGGACATTCCGCCCAATAACTCATTATCGGCTCTTGCTGTGGTCGCACCAAACGATTGGCTTAGTACCCAAACAGTAGCGTGTTCCAAAGCATGAACTTGGCGCAAAGTCAAGACTTCCTTCAAACCGGGCACAAAATTGAGTTGTCGCAACAAATCAGCATCTTGAGTCCGCTGCGGGGCAAAGTCGAAGGGAAACTGCCCGGTGCGGCTGGAAGCAGAAGCAGTAGTTGTCATATCAAAACGCCTCCATTAACTCCATTAAGTGGATATTTAAGATTAGCAATTCGGTTGAGAAAAAGCCGATCATACATTATCAATAGTTTTGACTTTAAAACCTAGCAAGGGCAGGTTTTGTGCAAAAAATATTAGCCCTCAACCTGCCCTTACTAATAGTTCGCACTTATTCCCAGTTTATCGTTCGAGCCGCTGGCCGTCGCGGAACACTCCCGGAAACCGCCGGCCACTGGTATCGATAATTGTGCCTTTGCCGTGAGGCAATCCCTTGCGGAACTCTCCCTGATAGCGGATACCGTTAGAAAACGCGCAGCTACCCCTAGCATCAAGTTCTTCATTAAAGAACTGTCCCGAACACCGGGTACCGTCCGCGCGGGTGAAGACTCCCGCACCTAAAGGCTTGCCCCCTAAAAATTGACCGACAAAGCGATCGCCGTTAGCAAAAATGAATTGCCCCTGTCCAGTCGGCGTACCCACTTTCCAATCCAGAGAAAACGGGCCTATATAGCGATCGCCATTAGTAAAAATAGCTGTCCCGGAACTCACTTTGCCATCTCGGAATATGCCCTCGACGCGGGCGTCGTCGTTAAATATAAATTGTCCTCGACCGTTTGGCTGACCGAGACGGAACTGCCCCTCATAGCGATCGCCGTTGGCATATACGTATACCCCCGTGCCACTGGGCAAACCGTTAACGAACTGTCCGATGTAGCTATCGCCATCGTCGTAATCGCACCTAACTCTACCTGTAGGGATAGCTGGCACGCAGCGACCAGTTTTAGCTCCTGTTCCTTGCGCCATTGATGGCAAGGGATAAGTCGCGTAACTACCAATTCCCAACACTGATGTAACTAATAGAGCGATTCCACTGGTTTTAAAACGGGAAATCATTAACAAAGTCTCTCCTATACGCTTCTGGATATTATTTTCCTTCGTCATTTGTCTTTTGTCCGATTTCTTGTCAACAGTGGCCTGAAAAACTGAATTTATCCTTTAGGAAACTCCGGGTTTGCCGTTGCGAAATACCCCCGGAAAGCGCCTGCCGCTAGCATCGATCATCGTCCCGACACCGTGAGGCAGTCCCTTTCGCAATTCTCCTTCATAGCGCGTACCGTTGGGGAAAGTGCAGGTGACACTAGCATCTAGTTCTTGATTAAAAAATCTGCCGGAACAGCGAGTGCCGTCTTTGCGTACTAATACCCCTGGGCCAAAGGGCGAACCTGCAAAGAATTGTCCTTCGTAGCGATCGCCATTCTCGTAAAAAAATTGACCCCGCCCTGCTGGTTGGCTGCTAATAACATCAGTCTGAACGTTCCTGACGACTGCGAACTCTCCGACGTAGCGCTCGCCGTTGGGAAAAACCACCGTCCCAGACCTCATCGTGCCGTCTTGGAACACGCCTGTGTAGCGGGCATCATCTTTAAAAATGAAAGTCCCTCTACCATCCGGCACTCCATTCCGAAATTGTCCTTCGTAGCGATCGCCATTAGCGTACACGTAGACTCCACTGCCGTCGGGGAGGCCGTTGACGAAATTTCCCTCGTAGTTATCGCCTCCCTCGTAATTGCATTTCACTCTTCCCGTCGGAGGATTTCCTTGGCAGAAGGGAGAGCGTTTTTCTTCTTCGGGTTTTGCCTCTGGTGTTGGCTCTGGTGTTGGTTGAGCCATTGATGGCTGGGGATTCAAGAGATTAGTGGCGCTGCCGATACAAGAAGCAACTAATATCACCATCCCTAATTTTTGAATTGAACCGAGCATGGGAAATCTCCTTTGACTTCAATTAGTGATAGAGCTTTTACAAAAGCTAAGACTCGCTGAAAAGTCTTCTATTTTTTAATCCCTAATGTTTCTTCCCAGAAGCGACTAACTCACTCTATATTAATTTTACCTTCAGATTCGAGATCAGCCATAAACGCTAAGGGCAAAAATTAGAGTTTTTGCCCTTAGCATTTTTCATGCTTTAATGTCAATTTTCAGCGCCGCGTTGAGCTATTCGGATTTGGCCGACGGCTAATAACTGCATTGGCGGGTTGTTGGCGAGTGGCGGGTTTTTCGCCAACACCTTTGGCTACCTCAACGCCGTTTTCCTCCAGAATCACGACTGGATCTGCTCCGGGCTTGATCTCCACCCGCTTCACCAACACTTGCCCGTTAGACAACCGCTGCCCTACTTTGACATATCGACTTGTTGGTTCATTCGGTACTTTGACAATCACTTGCGTCTCGTTCCCGACTTTTACCACGCCACTGACTTCAGTGCCTGTAGCGAGGTCAGTAGAAGGCGGTGGCGGTGGTGCAGGAACTGCTGGTATCTGCGGAGGTGGTGGGGGATTGGGGTCTCTCCACTGGGGCGGGCGCTTGTCTACTGGCAGTTCCGGCAGATCCGGCACTCCTATGGGTCTAGCTGCAATTGGCTGGGGCGGGCGCGGGGGTGCAGGGCGGCGCGGATTCGTACCGGTAGTTGGTGGTGAAGTTGGACGGCCGCCCAATTGAGGCGTATTGAGTCCCGGAACTTGGGGCGGCGAGCCTATTTGGGCTCCATCGCCTCCCGGCAGGCCTGGCTGTCCGGGGCGACTGCCCAATTGAGGCGTATTCAGCCCCGGAACTTGGCGCGGCGAGCCTATTTGCGCGCCTTCGCCTCCGGGAAAACCCGGCTGTCCGGGGCGACGGCCCAATTGAGGCGCATTGAGTCCCGGAACTTGGCGCGGGGAGCCAACTTGCGCGCCTTCGCCTCCCGGAAAACCAGGCTCTCCGCCGCGACGGCCCAATTGAGGCGCATTCAGCCCCGGAACTTGGCGGGGCGAGCCAACTTGCGCGCCTTCGCCTCCCGGCAGAGAAGGATCTCCGGGGCCCGCTGCTATTAAGGGAGATCCCGCTGGGCGACGCCCTACTGGCGGGGGGCTTAGCCCAGGCACTTGTGGCAACGAAGCTAATTGCCGACCCAGGGCCCTCTCGCCTTCTGGCTCACGATTTTCCGGGGTTGCGGATAGAACTGGCAGAAGAGGCGCTTTTGCGATTGTTCGAGCCTCATAGTCTTGATCGCGGAGGGCTGCATCAAGTCTGTTCTTGCCCTGCCGCCAAACTGCTTGCAGCAAATTTATTCGCGTCACGCAGGAAAGTTCCCCCCTTCTTACTGTCGGCGGTCGATATACCTCAATTGCCTCGGCAATTTCGGGAACGATGGAACACCGGAGAGCATCAGCAGGCGATTGATCTCCATAAAGGTTCCACAAGTTTGAGGCTGTCACATATTCACCCAGGGCCTTTTCTATTCTTCTGAAGAATGGTCGGTTAGTTAGTAGTAACTCTCGTCTGGTAACACCAAAATTCCTTCCTGGTACTCCGTAAATAGTCTCGACTAATTTACGCACATCAGTACCGTACTCAGAGTTTTGTGTGGTGTCGTCTAGCAAAGCCTGAAGCGTCCTGAATTCACTGACAACGCTTCTTGCTGTCGGGCTGAGATTGATTTGGGGAGCGGCTGGGCCTCTGAGCTTAGTGCCTCCAATTTGGACTGGGCGGGATAGTTCTGGCAGTTTAGGTATCATGGCCACCTGTCGCTGCGGCAGTTTGGGCAAGGGATTGGCTGTCATCGGCCCTGCTGGGACTCCGCCCGGGACATCGCCAACTCCGGGAGGGTTTTGAACTGTGATCGGTGGCAGCGGCCCAAAGGGGTCTAGCTGAGAAGGATTGGCTGTCACAGGGCCTTGTGGCACCGGCTCAAGGGGAAGCGTTGGATTCCTGTTTTTGTTGTCGCCGATTCCTGTTTGAGCCTGTCTTGCTCGTTCGTCTGGGTTGGTCGATCGAATTAACCCAGGAGGCTGGGCGGCTACTATTGGGGACGGGAAAGCTTGAGCTGCTGGGGTAGGGCTGGCAGTGGCTGCCGGAGATGGAGAGGCTGCAATGGGGCTGGGGCTGGGGCTG
The DNA here is from genome assembly GCF_036705675.1 of Microcoleus sp. AT8-A3. NCBI lineage: Bacteria > Bacillati > Cyanobacteriota > Cyanophyceae > Oscillatoriales > Microcoleaceae > Microcoleus > Microcoleus sp. AT8-A3. Next base: position 14,901 of record NZ_JAUBVD010000060.1, on the reverse strand, counting down.
GCTGTGTTGCTGCCCTCGTCGCCACCGCATCCTCCGATCGAGAACGCTAGTAGTCCTATAGTTGCAAAATATAAAAGTTTGTGCATTGCCGATCGCCACCAAATCCTTAATTTCAAGATTTCCAACAAGGCTCTGCAATTACAGCCTGTTGCCGTTTATCAGTTTATCTGTGTTTCGATGTTATGCGATCGCTTGAAAATTGCCAAGTTTTCCTGATGATTCTGATCTGGGGATCGGGCGATCGGTTTTTGGGAGCGGGTTAGGATATCAGTGGCGGTCGTTGTTCGACATATTGAATTAATTAAGGTATTTAGATAATGGCAAAAGTGATTCTCAAGCGAATTTGGCGATCGGGCTTGGTTTGTGCGAGCGTTTTGGTTGGTCTGGGATCGGTGGGGGGTGGCGAGGTGCATTCTGATTCACATCAGCCAGAAACTCAGGTGATGACATTGGTGCCCGATGTGAGTTCCCAGCAGCACGCGCGGCGCAGCTATCCCGTTCCCCGCAGGGGTTCCCGAAGGGTAGGGAATCGGACTATCACGGAATCGGGATTCACAACTGGCAAATTGTACTCTCAGTTTTGGAACCCGTCAAATCCTGGTGCCAAACCCCCAGCAAATCAACCGGCTAAGCCACGGGGGAATCCACAGGTATTTCAAGCTAAAATCAAGCGTCGCGCTGGCGGGACGCCGGTGATTGATGTGGTATTTAACGGCAACAAGACTTTTGAGATGATTGTCGATACCGGGGCGAGCGGCACTTTGATTTCTCAGCGGATGGCTACTGCACTGGGAGTGAGGCCGGTGCGTACTATCAGAGCGGGGATCGCTGACGGTAGCGTTGTCGAGTTCCCGATCGGCGTAGTGCGATCGATTCGGGTTGGGGGTGCTGCGATCCAAAATGTCGAAGTGGCGATCGCGAAACAAATGCCAATAGGTCTGCTCGGTCACGATTTCTTTGGCAATTACGATGTCAAAATTAAAAAAGATGTTGTAGAATTTTATGTCCGCTGAAAGTGAGCTGATTCGGAAACGCATTTTTGCTCAACTGGTTTAAAGTTATTCCCAGCCCAGTCAAAGCTGTTTAATCTCTTCCTTGAGGCAGTAGTAAAAGTCCGCCATCTGTGGTATTCTTTTTAGTGTTTCAATAGCAACCTACCGTTGAACAATTCGTAAAAATGCGGCCGCAAAAGCAAGGTCGCTGTTGGTGAGATAGGTAACAGCCTCCGACTGTGCATTCACAGTACAGGGCAAGGCAATCAATTAAACAATTCCCAAAGCAGGTCGAAATTAGTTCCCACAATGCTGTGGCTGAGGGAATTTTGGTTGGCATTGTTCAGCCGGAGCCGAGAAAATATGTAAACTGATTAGCGGCAGAGGTTCCGCCAAATCGGAAATCATGACGATCGAGAAATTAACTATTGTAAATAAGGTATTCGCATGGCACAAGCGTCTGTATCTCCTGTAGTGCTGATTATTCTAGACGGCTGGGGTTATCGTGAAGAAAAAGACGGAAATGCGATCGCCGCTGCGAAAACACCCGTGATGGACAGTCTCTGGGCCGCTTATCCCAGAACTCTGATTAAAACATCGGGTCGGGCGGTAGGGCTGCCAGACGGGCAAATGGGTAACTCAGAGGTTGGTCACTTGAATCTGGGCGCGGGCCGCGTGGTTCCTCAAGAGTTGGTGCGGATTTCGGATGCAGTGGAAGATGGTTCTTTGCTGGACAACCGCGCGCTGGTTGGGCTTTGCGAGAAAGTCCGCGCCACGGGCGGCAAGTTGCACCTAACTGGTCTTTGTTCTGAAGGTGGGGTTCATTCCCATCTCAGTCATATTAAGGGTTTGCTGCAATTAGCAAAAGCACAGGGAATTTCTGATGTTTGCATTCACGCGATTACAGACGGCCGTGATACAACTCCGAAAGAAGGTGTCGAAGCTTTAGGCAAGATTGAAAGTTATATCGCAGAAGTAGGGGTCGGTCGGATTGCGACCATTAGCGGCCGCTACTACGCGATGGACAGGGACAAGCGCTGGGATCGGGTGCAGCGCGCTTACGAGGTGATGACGACTGAGGGTGCTCCTGACGGTCGATCGGCTGTGGATGTGTTGCAGGCCTCTTATGCTGAAGGAGTGACCGACGAGTTTGCTGTTCCGACTCGAATTGCGCGGGGGGCCGTGGCATCCGGGGATGGGCTAATTTTCTTCAATTTTCGCCCGGACAGGGCTAGAGAATTGACTCAGGCTTTTGTATCTCCCGATTTTAAGGGGTTTGAACGGCAGTTAATTGAGCCGCTGGCGTTTGCGACTTTTACTCAGTACGACCCGAAACTTTCGGTAATGGTGGCTTTTGAACCGCAGAATTTGAACAATATTCTGGGCGAGGTGATTTCTAAGCACGGTTTGCAGCAGTTGCGGACGGCGGAAACTGAAAAGTACGCTCATGTGACTTATTTTTTTAATGGGGGTCTGGAAGAGCCTTTTATCGGGGAACACCGGGAATTGGTGCAGAGCCCGATGGTGGGGACTTACGATGAGGCGCCCCAGATGTCGGCGGAGTTGGTCACGGATGGGGTGGTGACGGCTTTGGAAAAAGGCATCTATTCGTTTATGGTGATTAATTACGCTAACCCGGATATGGTTGGTCATACGGGGATGATGGATGCGACGATAATTGCGATCGAAACTGTGGATAAATGTTTGGGGCGGCTGTTGAGCGCTATTAGTAAAGCTGGCGGAACGGCAATTATTATTGCTGACCACGGCAATGCTGAGCAGATGTTTGACGAGGACGGGAATCCCTGGACGGCTCACACTACTAATCCGGTGCCGTTTATTCTGGTAGAAGGCGAAGGTCGGAAGATTCCGGGTCACGGAACGGATGTTCCTCTGAGGGCGGATGGTTGTTTGGCGGATATTGCGCCGACGATTCTGGAGCTGTTGAGGTTGCCTCAGCCCCCGGAGATGACCGGACGTTCTATGATTCGATCGGCTGAGTTTGAAGTTCGCGCCAATCGCACTCCGGTGCGAGTCCGATTGTAGGAGGGACGCAGCAGTAGGGACAAAGGCGTTTTGCACTGGTGTCAACTTAAGCTGTCATCCGCCCAGCCCTCCCGCCCATCCGATAGTCCGCCAGGGAATGAATTCCCTGTCTAATAGCGAAAGTCCTCTCAAGAGGACTAATGAGTTTAACAATTCGGCGTTTCTGAATTGGGGTATGAAATTTGTAGGGGCAATCCCCCCGTGGTTGCCCCACCGCTGACAGCGTAAGCTTAGAATTACCCCATCAGGCAAAATCATACTTGGATTCAGCAGCATCAAAAATTCTTCTTTTCAGTCCTCTTAAGAGGACTTTCGCTTTGAGGCAGGGAATTCATTCCCTGCCGGACTGGCGGACTAACAGCTTAATTCGACAACAATGGGTACGATGCTGTGTCCCGGAGGAGATTGTGCGCGATCGACCAAATTTGATATCATAATAAATTACCGATTACTAATTACCAATTCCCCCCGATTATGAATATTGTTGCTGTGTTACAAGTTATCTGGTCTTTGTCTGCTTTAGGACTTGTGATTTTTGTGTTGCTGCACAGTCCTAAAGGCGATGGTATTGGAGGGATTGGGGGACAAGCTCAATTGTTTACCAGCGCCAAGAGTGCAGAAACAAGTCTGAACCGGATTACTTGGGGTCTGTCTATTGTTTTTATGGGTTTGACTGTGATTTTGAGTGCTGGTTGGTTGGCGCCTAAGTTATAAGATTTGGATTTTTAACCGCAGATGAACGCAGATAGACGCAGATAATATCAAGTTCATCTGCGTTTATTTTCGTCTATTTTGGTCTATCTGCGGTTGCAAAAATGCGGTTGTGGAAAGTTACGGTAAAACCTCGATTGCTGGCTGGTTTGGGATTGGCTATATGTTGTTTTAGCCTGATAATTTTTAGTCAGGTTAATACTCCGGCGGCGACTCTTTCTTCTCTCCCGAATAGTTTTCCGAATCCACAGGTTCATCCTTTGCCACCAACGCTAGCAAATTGGCAAGATTCCACGGATAGCGGGGATTATTTTGACCAGGTTAAGCCACCGAATTTCGGTCATTTGTTGTGGTCTAAGTTTCCGATTCAGGTTTATGTTGAGCGTCCAGTTGATGCTAATAAGTCTGAAGAATGGGTGGCGGCTGTGTTGGATGTGGTGCGGGAATGGGGGGTTTATTTGCCTTTGGAAGTGGTGGATAGTTCTGAGGTGGCTGATATTAGGATTTTACGTCGGGCTCCGCCTTTGCGTCAAGGGGTTTTGCGATCGCGTTCTGGAGAGGCTACCTATGAATTGTATGCCCGTCGGGATGGGGATAAAACTGTGTTATCTCATCGGTTTTCGGTTTATCTAAATCCGACTCAAGTGGGTAAGTATATTCCGGCGACGGCGCGGCACGAGTTGGGTCACGCTTTGGGAATTTGGGGCCACAGTTTAATGGAAACTGATGTGCTTTATTTTTCTCAGGTGAGAAACCCTCCGCCTATTTCAGCGAGGGATGTTAATACTTTGAAGCGGGTTTATGAACAGCAGACTCGCTTGGGGTGGGAATTTCAGAGACTCGGCGATTGAAATCGCATCTACACAAACGAAGTCCGGATGGTTCCCGGACTCGAAAAACATACAGGATATTCCATGTAGATGTAGCTCGCGAGAAACCGGGTTTCGAGCAACAGAATCAGTAATGATGCGAGAACTGTAAAGAAACCCGGTTTCTGGGATGTACTTATAAACTTGGAATATGCTGTAAGAGTTAATAGGGAATATCAGAAAAATGAAAGATGAATGTTTTGGAATTGTGCCGATTTTTTCGACGGAAGCTGACATTTTGTTTCTGTTAATTCAACATCAAGCCGGACATTGGGCGTTTCCCAAAGGTCACGCCAATCCTGGGGAATCTCCAGCGGAAACGGCTAGGCGGGAATTTCAGGAGGAAACTGGTATATCCGATTTTCAAATGCTGGATGAGCCGAGTTTTACAGAGCATTATTCTTTTGTTAAAGATGGGGAGCTGATTGAAAAAACGGTGACATACTTTTTAGGCTTTGTCAATTCGAGGGAGGTTGTTTTGCAAGTGGAGGAAATCCAAAATTCTGCTTGGGTTTCTTTTGAGGAAGCTGTTAAGTTGATTACTTTTGATGCCAACCGCCTAATGTTCGCGGAAGTTAAGGCATATTTGGATAGCAGGAAGTTAAAAGTCGGCGGTTGATATCATGTCCGGTCGATTACCCTGATTCCTGTAGGGGCGGGTTCACCAATAATATTTGCCAAAAACCGACAATCTCCCAAACCCGCCCCGGCAATTGTATTATGGGCGATCCATCGGACATGATATGAAACCCATCCTATACAAAGGAAGTCACTCTCTAAGAGACTAAGAAAATATAAGACTGATTTGGTATAATATCATGTCCTCACGATTGACCATAATATCCCGGCCGGGCGGGTTTTTGAGATTGTCCATTATTGGCAGATATTGTTGGTGAACCCGCCCCTACAGGAATCAGGGTAATCGACCGGGCATGGTATAAGTTCGGATAGAAAAACCCGGTAACTTTTGCGATACCGGGTTTATTAAGTGTCAGATTCTGTGGGTTAATTCTGCCGCCAATCTGAGGTTATTTGTTGATTTTCTGCGCTTCGGCGTGGTGTTGCAAGCGAGAGAAAACGTTGTAAGCGTCGGGGCCGGGAGTATCGTGTTCGGCAGCGCCGTCGATGGGGCCGTCAATGGCTTTCCAAGCAGGAATTCCGCCTTTGAGTTCGGCTACTTTTTGAAAGCCTGCTGCGCGGAGAAGATTGGCAGCTTCGGCGGTTTGTTGGTCGTTTTCGCCGTAGATGTAGATGTCGCGGATGGGTTCTAAACTCGATTGTGCGCGCTCAACTAATTCGTCCATTGGCATCATTACCGCGCCGGTAATGTGGCTTTTGGTGAAGCTTTCAAAATCACGGGCGTCGATGATTGTGAGTCCGGGTTCGCCCCAATCTAAACGGGCTTTGAGGTCGTGGCTAGATGCTTGAGCTTTTAAACCGGGAGGGGTGGGAGTAAAGTCGGGAAGTTTGTCTTTGATGTTGGAAATTTGGTCGGGAATAGTTTTCATGGGTAAAATCTTGTTCAATGTTTTGATTGCCATTGCAATGTAACAAGATGTTTAGGTTGCATTCGTCTTTCTAAAGGCAGAATCGAGCATTGAACTAAAGTCGCAGTTAGGCTAGTTTCCGGGTTATTAGGTGCGGTTGGGAGCGCTACATTTGTTGAGGTTGCTAGAGCCTAGCGAGCTGTGCTTAAAAATGTTTCGATCGCATTTGGTGCAGAGAATTTGAACTGCGATAATGTATCAAACATTTTATTTTATCAATTCACAAGTTTTTAGTCAATCCTCATCTTTTTGGTAATCGAATTTTACTGTGGTGATGAGTGACAAAATTATTTAACAATGAAATAAGCATAAGTTATTCGCAGGTTCGCCCGCGTGCGGAAAAGTTTAAATGTTTGCCAGCAAGGTTTCTGGTAAAATTTAAAAGTAAAAACAAGTATTTAAAGGTATGGATATGTCTGAGAAAAGTGAAGTTGCGGTGCCTATAACTTTGACACCGGAAGAGCAAGCGGTGTGGGATGCGAAGGCGAAAGTTCGGGTACTGCTGAATTTGTGGGATTTGAGCGGCGGGAAGATGAAGGTGAAAAAGGGGGAGTTGACTAAGCGGATTGTGCGGACTAATGAGACGAGTCAGAGATATGTGGAAGTGCTGGGCGAGTTACAGGCGACTGGGGCGATCGAGTATTCGCTGGTAAATCGGGTGACGCTGGTGGAATTGACGGCGAAGGGGAAAGAAGTTTTAGCGGAAGGCTTGAAAAGTAAGGATTCTCTGTTTGAGTTTGATGGTTCTCAAATTGGTACTCGGCTGGGAAATTCTTTGTTGAAGTGGATTCGGCATCAGGATGGTGCGGCAAGTGTTCGGGTTGAGAAAGCGAAGGGGGATGTAGGGACGATCGCATCCTATGAAGATTTTAAGGCTGTGGCGATCGATGTGTATGACAGCTTGAACCGGGATTATAACTTAGACGATTTAGTGCCGATTTATCGGATGCGTCGGGCGATCGGGGAAAGGGTAGGGCGATCGGAGTTCAATGAGTGGCTGTTGGAAATGCAGGCTAAGGATATTTTTCAGCTAATAGGCGGCAGTGTAGAAGACAGCGCCCCCGACAAAATCGAAGATTCTATCACTACAAAAGTGAACGGTTTGCGCTGCTATGTCAAGCGTTTAACCTAATTAATTTGAGTTAGTAGTGCATTCGCTCCTTTATCTTCACACTCACACAAAACGATGAATGACTTTCACTCCTCAATCGCATATCTCGATCAAGCTATTTCAAGTCAAAACCCTTTTGACAGATCGTTAATAGTCAGGAGCAATGATATATGGAAGCCAAGTTTTCCTGATGTTCCTTCTATCAATGCTCATGCCTCTGATGGTGTTTTTCAAGCAATCGAGCAAATTCGTGCCGGGTATCGCACAGTTAGTGGTATCACGATCAGAGCTGAAAAAGGTCTAGGAAAAAGCCACTTAATGAGTCGGATTCGCACCCGCCTTCTAGAAGAAGGTGGTTCTTTCTTTGTTTATATGAGCGACGTAGACTATGGAAACTTAAACCGAGTCAACGCTAACTTTCTAAACACTTTGTCTTTAAGCCTGAAACAGATTGGTAACGAAGGCGTAATGCAGTGGCAAGAATTAGCAACTGCTTTGATAAATGAGGCATTAGGAAAAAATCACATACCTCAAAATTTAGTCAAGCAATTTTCGGGGGCATTGGCTAAAAATCCTAAATTAGTCGATCGCTTAACTGAAAAAGTGCTTCAAGTCAAGTCAAACATCGAAAATCCTTATTTGATCCAGGCTATTCTGTGGACACTTTCTTCAGATAAAGTGAGCTTTGCAACCAACTGGCTGTCTGGAAAAGCCTTGGCACAGGGACAAGCTGATGCAATGGGTTTACCAAATTCTACAGAAGAGGATAAAGAAGGCGAAGCATTGCAGACTGTTTGCCAAATTTTAGACTTAATCGGTGATTACAGAACTCTAGTAATTGGCTTTGATGAGTTAGAGAGTGTAGATCGGAATGAAGCTGGTTTCAACAGGGCGCAGGTCGTCGCACTCTTAGTAAAAGACCTGTACGGTAAAATAAAACGAGGTGTCTTAATGACAGCTATGTTTGATGAAACTTGGTTTAACATTAGAGCATTACCGCAGGCAGAGTCAGTCACAGCTAGAATGGGTGAAAAGATTTTTGATTTAAAGTATCTCAATGCTGATGATGTAGTGACTCTAGTTTCTCAATGGCTCCAAGAATTTTATGACAGTAAAAGTTTAATTCCACCTTATTCCGTTTATCCTTTTGATGAAGCTGAACTGAGAGAACTGGGCAAAGAAAAGTTAATTGTCAGAAAGGTTTTAGAGGAGTGTGCTAAGAATTGGAAAGTGCCTGGTGAGCCTCAACCGCCAACAGCAGCAGATCCACTCCATCAAGTTGAACTTGCATTTAACAAGGAACTAAATGCACTTGAGACAACAATAGAGAAATATTTTGACGATAGCGATATTTTAGCCGAGGCTCTATATTTTGGCTTCCTTTCAGTAAAAGGCGAGATTTTGGAAGAAGTGCAAGTTGAGGAGATTGAAAAAGTAAAAACTAGAGCGGCAGACAGAGGTTATCTCCACTTTAGAATTCGAGGTAAAGAAAATGGACGGTCTGTCAAGATAGTAGTAGCAGTAGTTCAAGAATCGCGAGCAAAATTTGTGACCGCGGCATTAAAGCGGTTAATTCAGTATCAAAAGTTTGATATGACTCGTGGTTGTTTAGTTCGTTCTACAGATGTTAAGTCGAATACTGTAGGCAAACAGTGTTTAGACCAACTTCTTTCTCCAGAACTAGGTGGAGAATTTGTCAAACTCACAAGTGAAGATATCAAGCCTTTATTAGCCATTTATTTTGTCAACAAGGCTCGCGAAGATTACGAGGTAACAGAAGAGCAAATACAGCAGTTTATTGTTCATAAAAATCTTACCCAAGAAAATTATTTAATTAATGAAATTCTTAGCGCTCCGTCGGGTCAGATTCCTGATGGGTTGCTTAGCGCTCAGTGGGGTCAGATTCCTGATGAGTTGCTTGAGAAATGTGAGATGGCTGAACTGGATGGATGTGAGATGGCTGAACTGGATGAAGAAAGTATGGCTGAAAATACCTTCCTGCCTGATACAACGGAAATTAACAACCTCGACGAAGCACTTGATAAATTATTAGGTCAATAAGTGGATGAGTTATTCTGTTTTTGTTGATACGGCTTTGCAGTTACCTGCCCCAGATGTGGAAGCCTTAATCGAAGGGCGAGTGATTGCAGCCATGCCTCGAATTTTCATCGAGCCTGGTAGGTCATTTGCCCTATATCCAGCCAATATCTCGATTAATTTGCTCCCCCATCAGCAATACTACCGATCGAGTTTTTTACCAATTGCTAAAACTTCATTTTCTCAGTTAACTTCTGAGACGATTTTGATAAAAGCTTGGGCTAAATGCGAATGGTGTCAAATACTAAACGATCCAGAATCATTAGAGGCTGTGTCGCAGTTAACAGTCTGGACAACAGAGGCATTACAGCAAACTCTCCTGCAACGACGTAATATTTTTCTAACTCATCTTCGCGTTTATCTGCTACCTCAGCCGCTGGAAATGTCTGTGCATCCCAGCGGCAATTTTGTATCTTTGCCAAAATCCCTAAATGTTACTGATTCAACGCCAGTGTTGAGCGACTCAATCTTTGCCAAACGCCGTCAAAAGCTGGAAAAACTAGAGCCGCCAGAACATCCAGAATTGGAAAAGTTGCAAAGTGCATTAGTGCATTTATCCACCACCAACCCAAAAGCCAAACAACTAGACGCAGAAATCAAAATGTTTCTAGGTTGGTCGGAAAAATTACCCACAACACAACCAGACCCGGATTTAGCATGGATAAGTGCGATCGCACAAATTGGCAATTCTAGCGATGGTAATACATTTGAAAAGTTAGTCCGCAAAAGTTTTATCAAGCTAGGATTTGCCAATTCTAACACCAATCCGAAAGCTAGTCTCAATCCAGAATCAACAGGCGGCGCTGGTGGTTTAGACTTTTATTGCGAGACTCCCTATCCAGTAGCGGGAGAGTGCAAAGCTAGCAAACATGAAAGTGTACCTAATAGTGTCACCGCTCAATTGGTTCATTTAGGCTTGACTCACTTGGGTCAAGATAAGTTCGAGCGATCGGTTAAAATTATTTTGGCGGCTGGGCCTTTAACTAATCCAGCTAATCAAGCAGCTATTGGTAGTAAAATGAATGTAATTCGCCCGGAAACATTGCAAAGATTAGTTGAATTGAAAGCTAAGCAACCAGGTTCGATCGATTTATTACAGTTAAAACCTTGTTTGGAACAACAGCCGTTTGGTGAGGAAGCCGATGCTAAGGTTAATCGCTATATTGACGAGGTGCGGGAAAAGCTTAAAGTGCGATCGCACATAGTTCAGCTAGTCAAAGACTTTTTGGAAAGAACAAAATCAACAAGCGTTGAATTTAATCAGCTTCACGGTGCTTATGCCTTTTCTATGTCGCCCCAACCTTTAACATATGAAGAAATGCACCAAATTTTAATAGAACTTTCCTCACCTTTGACGGGTTACTTAGGGCGAATTAAAGGAGACAATTCGCAAAGCGATCGCTTTTATTTCCTGCGCGATTTGCCACTAGATGATTGAGATACGTCAAGGGCGATTCCCTGGGGGATAGCTTCGCTCGCGCGTACTTCATCCAATTTCCTACACAGCATCAGGATCTACGCCCAATTCCCGCAACCTCGCCGCCAACCTTTCAGCTTTCTGCAATTGAGCTTGTTCTGCCTTAATTAACCCTTCTACCAATGGGGGATATAATATTTCATTGACTGATAATCTCAGATTTGGAAATACTACAGATACCATGTCATCTCCCGGCAAATAATCTATCTGTGCATAACTTTCTTCACCTTCGGGAAATGCCGCAACTCGCACCCGCTGTCTATTTTCTGTTGGGTCAACAATCACATATTCCGGCACGTTAGCTAGTTCGTACTCTCCTCGTTTAACTACATAATCTGCTCGCCGATCTTGGCTCACTACTTCTACTACAAATAAAGGTGTTTCGCTCAAGTCTAAGATGCCAGAACCGGGTCTGGCAAGAACTTGTTGCCACAAACTTTCTGTGCAAACAACTACATCGGGAATGCGGGATGTAGCATCTTCTGTTCTGACTCCCACAGAAGTTTTTACGACTAAATCCAGATTATGTTCCGCTAGGTAACGCTGCAATTTATAAACCCAAAATTCGCAGATGCTTGTATGTAATGCGCTAGCCGTTGCCATCGGTATTAATTTGCCTTTGTACAATTCATATTGTACATCGTCATTGCTTTGATAAACTCTGTACTCTTCAAAAGTTAATGTCGGGGAAGTATCGATCTGTTTTTCTTCGACTGCTGGCACAACAGATTGAGACATATATTTTTACCTATCTCGATAGTTTTCTATTATACTCAATTTTGATTTTAACACTCAAGGCATTGAGTACGAAAAGATCGATCGCCCTTATTGACAATCAAGCAATTTGATCCGGTTAAATATTTAGTTCAGTTCACCATTTGGGCGATCGCCTCAACAAGGCTGTAGCTGCCTCACTATCGAGAGGTTTAGAGAAAAAGTACCCCTGACCGTACTCGCAGCCGATCGACCGCATTTGAGCCAATTGGACGGCGGTTTCGACACCTTCTGCCACTACCTCCATCCCCAAACTGCGGGCCAGCATGACGATCGCCCGCACGATTTCCAAATTTTCGCCCATTTCCCCGACGCGGCTGACAAAAGAGCGATCGACCTTCAAAATATTAATCGGGAACCTGTGCAAATAACTCAGAGACGAATAACCAGTACCAAAATCATCAATGCACAAATCAATCCCCAAGTCTCTCAACTGCGAAAGCATCGCCGCCGCCGCTTCCCCATCTTCCATCACCACAGTCTCAGTAATCTCCAACTTCAAACAGCGAGCATCAACACCCGTTTCCTGCAAAACTTGCTTAATTTGCTCGATGGACTCCGGTTCCGAAAACTGCCTCCCCGAAAGATTTACTGCTACAGTCAGCCGCGAATTTCCCACAGGTAAATTCAAACTCTGCCACTTAATAATTTGGCGGCAGCTTTCGCTCAAAACCCACAAACCCAAAGGCATAATTAACCCAGTTTCCTCAGCCATCGCAATAAATTCCATCGGGGAAACTAAACCCCGTTCCGGGTGCAGCCAGCGCACCAGCGCCTCAAATCCGATAACAGAACCACTTTTCAAACTAACGATCGGCTGATAATAAACAGTAAAAGGACATTCCAATTTTAAAGTAGGCAATTGCGACTTCGGACGCTCCAATTTCCGATCGATTTCACTCATCGGCGAGTTTTCCGCCGCCGTCCCACAGGCGAAATCCACTATCGAATATTTCAAATTTAGTTCTTCAACAGACTCCCGCAAGTCGTGTTCCAAGTGCATCAAAGCCACAGCCTGAGTGTGCATCGCACTGGTAAAAACTTCGTAGCGAGCTTTACCGAGAGCTTTGGCGCGGTACATTGCAATATCAGCATCGCGCAAAATATCTCCCGGCCACTGATATTTGTCGGTACTCAAAGCAATGCCGATGCTAGCAGTAATTAAAACTTTATTACCTTCCAAATAAAGCGGTCGTTCGATCGTCTTGAGAATTGCCTTTGCTTGGGCGATCGCCTCATCAACACCGTGAATTTCCTCCAGCAAAATCACAAACTCATCTCCCCCCAGACGAGCCACCGTATCGCCTGGCCGCAAACAAGTCAAGAGACGGCGAGCCACAGCCACCAACAGTCGATCGCCCGTGCGGTGTCCCTGACTGTCATTAATCACCTTAAACCTGTCCAAATCCAGAAACAGCACCGCAAACTGATAGGTTGGGTGCCGTTGGGCGCGGGCAAAAGCTTGGCCCAACCTGTCAGTCAACAAAGCACGGTTGGGCAACTCCGTCAGCGCATCGTGCAAAGCATCGTGCAACAATTGTTCTTCAGCCACCTTGCGTTCAGTCACGTCGTGACAGTTGACCACAATTCCCCGCACCGAAGGTTCCTCGAGCAAATTCGTCGCCACCGCTTCCAACACGCACCAGGAACCCTCCTTGTGCTGCACTCGGTATTCCGCCATGCCCAGGCTAACTTTGGGCATTTGCATGACACCTTTGAAAACTTGATCCACTATCAGCAATTCGTCAGGGTGAATCAAGTCAAATATAGATCGGCCCAGCACTTCTGCCGTCGGGTAGCCCAAAATCCGCTCTAGGGAAGGAGATACATAGCGGCAAAAGCCTTTATCGTCGAGAATCACAATAATGTCTCTAGCATTTTCAATCAACGATCGAAAGCGCTTCTCGCTTTGCCGCAGCTCTTGTTCCGTGCGCTTGCGATCGGTAATATCGGTATTCATGTAAATCAGACCGACAATTTTCCCTGTAGCGTCTTTAATAGCATCGGCCCGCAGCAACACTTGCAAAGTTTCACCGCTTTTAGTGCGGTTGGTAATTTCACCAAACCAAGAATAACCTTGGGCGATCGTGTCGAGTACCTCCCTGGCCACTGCGGGGTCAGTAAAAACTGCCGATATACCTCCGGCTAGTTTAAATTCCTCTGCCGTGTCCCATTCAAATAGCTGAGAAAACGCTTGATTTTGATAGATGTGAGTGCCGTTCGCATCGCTGATGCCGATCGCGTCACTCGAACTTTCCACCGCCTTGCGAGTCAGCACCAGAGCTTCTTCTGCCCGCTTGCGCTCGGTAATGTCAATGCCGACCAGACAAGCTGCTTTGCCCCGATCGTACTTTTGAGCCACAATCAAATAGTATCCCTCCGACTCTCCTCCGTCGGTTTGTACCTTAACGTTGAGTTCTTTAACCGCTTCCGTAGCGTCATCGGCAAAAAACTCCACCACAAAAGAGTTAAAATCCGAGCTAGCGCCCAGAAAACCAATATCTTGACCGACAAAAGCCGACGGCGGCAAACCATGCAGTTTGGCTAAGTGCTGGTTAACCCCCAAATAGCGCAAATCCGAGCTAATCCAAGATACTGTTCCCGGAACTGCTTCCAAAATCGTTTGCAGTTGGTCGTTAGCTTGCTGCAATGCTTGCTGCACTTCACATATTGGTTCCGCCAAGTCAGATTGAACTCCTACAAAGTGAGTCAAATTAGCGTTGTCGTCTCGCACGGGAGATAGCGATAATTTGCTCCAAAAAGGAGTGCCGTCTTTGCGGTAATTTTTAATTGGTGTCTGGATTTCTCGACCTTGGCGCAAGGCCTCGCGGATTTTAGCTACGGTAGTTCGATCGGTATCCGGGCCTTGCAAAAATCGGCAATTACGCCCCAAGATTTCACTGGCGCAGTAACCCGTCATCCGTTCAAAGGCCGGATTGCAATAAATTATGGGACAATCTGGTGCATTGGCGTCAGCAATGACAATGCCGCAGCTAGTAGCGGCCAGGGCTCGATCGCGCGGCCACAGTGCTTCTGATGCAGTATGGCGATCGTCGGCACTCCCCACTTCACCTAAATTAGAAATTGACTGGTTCTCCCGATCTCCCATCAGCCGAACTTTCAAGCAAACCTTTACAATTTCCGAGTTGTTTCTTACTCTAACGTTTTTCAGGACTCGCGCAACGTAAATTGTATCTTCGCATTTAAGTAAGGAATGAGAATTAAATAACTTCCACTCTTGAAAGTGGGATGGGCGTCCCGCCCGTCCGTTTTGGAC
>NZ_JAUBVD010000059.1:0-36323 GCF_036705675.1 Microcoleus sp. AT8-A3 | reverse complement strand
CTCACCCTTGTCTCGGGTGATTCACTTTTACCCCCTCAATCCGACTATGTGCCAGTTTGGGGTGCGGAATGTGGGTTTTAATCTATTCTTATTGTACCTCATAACACCCGGAAGTGCTGTAAGAGTTCCCGCCCTTGGCGCCGAGGGGATCGACCTTAACTGAACCGTATGGCGCTATATTCGAGAAAATATTTATGGAAAAAAGAGAGCATTGCGTTACTGGGAAATCACAACATATATAGATACCATTTCCGAAAACTAAACCTGCTATATGATGACACAAATTCCGGAAGTCTTAGCTAAAGAAGTTGGGAATTTGTATGGAAATACGACTTGGATTGAATATGGTTTTCGACAAAGTAAGAGTGAATTAGGGTGGGCGGATTTCCGAGTCACCCAATATTCACAGATTGAAAAATGGTGGGAAATCGTTTGTAGTGCTTACGTGATGATCGGCCTCTATACTAGGTCTAATAGAGCCGTTAACTCCCAGACTCCATCACCCAGCTCTTTATCCGCAAAAAACTTCTCACTTCTCCACCGCTTTGAGAAACATCAAGACGCTTGATGAAAAAAAAGTTGGAAGAGGCATCTAAACAATTTGAGATTAATATTACAAGCTTTAATTAGCTTTAACTTGATACAATAGTGGCTAAAAATTTTTCCGATTCCACAATTATCTACAGGCTCGATTAAGATCGTTAATGAATTTTTACCCAAATCCCTTCTCTTACTTAATAAATGAGAGTGAATTCTTATTTTCTTCTGCCGCTTAGTGACAGAAGAGAGGTATCTTGCCTACGGCATCTAGTTTAACGTTGTAAGCCCGGTTAAGCATGGCGATCGAGCCGTCGTGGCCGAGCACGGTATAAGAGGAGAAGTGAACATTGTTGCCGATGCGGACCTAGGCGGGATCTCCAAAGACCGTATTGAGCCAGATGCTGCAATTTTCGCCTAGCGCTTACAAGTTGCCATGGCGGGGGAGAAATTCTGTGTATTCTGGGGCACAGGCGTTACAGAATTGGATGTAAAGGCCACGGAACTTGCCGTAACGCATCGCAAGATGGCGGATAATTTTTTGCAATATTGATCTAAGCATTTTCCTGGTTTTTGGTAGATTGAAGAATCTTGGCAGGAATACCTACTGCTGTTTTGCCTGCGGGAATATCTGATAAAACTACAGCATTAGCACCGATATTTACGTCGTCTCCCAAGTTTACTTTTCCGAGGATTTTTGCACCAGCGCCGACGTTAACCCGATCGCCCAATTGAGGGGATTCCAGCGGCTTGTCCAAATAGCGGTTTCCCAACGTTACACCTTGGCGGATAATGCAGTCGTCGCCGATCGTAGAATATCCGTGAATAATAATAGCGTTTTGATGTTCAATCACCACGCGACGACCGAGCTTCACAGTGTAAGGCAAGTCTATCCCGTAACTATTGCGGACTTTTCGGTAGAGTGCTCGATAAATAATGCTCAAAGGAGCTCGCAGTAATTTCGGTTCTACCTGCATTCTCCAGACGCCAAAACGCTGCACTGCTACGGCGCGAAATCCCGGTTTTGTCCAATCTCGACCATGAGCAATCCAGTCTTCTTTAATTTGCTGCCACAGTCCCAGGCCGGGGTCTTCTACTTGATTTTCAGTGGTGATTAAGTTTTGCTCAGTTACCATAAGCTCTAATTGACATTATTTATTGTTTACTCTATTGCTAGATGCCGACGATATTAATGGGTCTATCAGGTTTGTGAGGAAGGAGCAATCCGGTTTTCTCGATCGAGAATACTAATTCCTCGGCTGCATCATAAAATATTTTGCTTGCCTAGGCTAACCTGGTTTAGTTGGCTTTGACCGATTTACCAACTCCCTTTAAAAGTTTTTGGATTTTTCAATCTTACCCCCCTTAAAAAATACACTATTTAATACAAAATCTCTCAGCAATTGTGGTGGATCGCCATCTGGTTTGCCTTGAAGTACGCGACGCACCCTCCAGGCTGCAAAACCCGAAGCCCAGGATACATCAGTTAATGCTGTGTAAACCAAGCCGTAGTTTTTGATAAAGTACCTGCGCCGGGAATCAAACCAATAGGTAGGCAGCCGCTTGGCGGGCTTTTTGGTGTCAGTGACGCCTGAGCTTTGGCCGACTAAGTGCACAACGCGACTTTCAGGTACGTACCAGCAACTCCAGCCAGCTTTGTTCGCTTGCAGACAAAAGTCCATTTCTTCGCAGTACATGAAATAAGCTTCATCCATCAAGCCAATCTTTTCAAATACTTCGCGACGGACGATCATGCTGGCTCCAGCTACCCAATCAGTTTGACAGGTTTCTTGGGAAATCGGAGGCGCTGCGGCCCAGTTGGCTAATAACTTGGATATAAAGCCTGTCCGCCAACCAAAATCGAGTTCTGTCAAGATGTTGTGAAACCGAAAAGCTGACTCCTGGGGCGTGCCGTCGGGGTCTTCCAAGCGGCTGCCGGCGATGCCGGCTTCGGGATGAGTGTCCATGAAATCGACGAGGGCTTTTAAGGCACCTGGGCGAACTATGGTGTCTGGGTTAAGCAGCAGGAAGTAAGGGGGGGGATTGGTGGATTGGAGGGCGGGACGGATCAGGGCGTTGTTGCCGAAAGCAAATCCGCCGTTGCGCTCTAGGGGAACGAAGGATGCCCATTCATTCCAGCCTTCTGAGGCGATCGCACTACTAATTTCTTCGACAGAGCGATCGCCTGAAGCATTGTCGCCAACTACAACTCGCATACCGGGCAGCGATTGAACTTCGCTAACTAGAGAGCGCAAGCAGTCAATTGTCAAACTAGAGGTTCGGTAGTTAACAATGACAACCAGCAGTGGATAGGGGTGATTGGACTCGCTGGCCTTCGACATAAGTACCGTTGTTTGTTTAACAACTTTTTAGCTCAAGTTGTACCCATCTGGCAAGCTGGAGCGATCGCCCGGAGTACAGGTATCGCCTAAGTAGATGAGTCGGAAAATACACAAGTAGTCAAAAGCGAGGGTCACTCCGTGAAACGAAGCAATCCCAAAGCTTCTGACAGCTTTACATTCCTTTACACAGCCCGGTTTATTTGCGCCTACCTACTTACTTTTTTGATTGCTCCAACATTCTTAACAAAAGCTGCCACCGCTGCCGGTGCATTTCTTCGTGAGTCAGGCTGCGAGCCTGTTTCAGACCTGCCATGCCCATATTTTGAAGTAGGTTCAAGTTTTCTCCCGACTGTTTGAGCAAGTTTGCTAAATCAACTGGGTCATTGCAATTACCGATCGAGCCTGTGATGCCGTTTTCGATGCAGTCGCGGAGTCCGGCAGTGTTGTTTGCCAGTACAGGTACGGCCTGGGAATAAGCATCGTATACTATTCTGGGCTGTTCGTCTGAGGTGCTGGGAACCACAACAGCATGATATTGTTGCAGCCGGCTGAAGAATTCTCTCCCGTAAGGAATAGTTCCCAAAACTTCGATCTGTACCGATTTTTGCATTGCCTTGCTGGCTGCTTGGCAGTTGCTTAACAGTTCGCCTTCACCTAGTATGTCCAGCTTGACGGCAATGTTTTCCTCGTCCAAGATTTTCATTGCTTCTAGGAGAACTAACAGACCTTTCTGTGGATGCAATCTGCCCGCAAATAGAATTTTTAGTTGTTTGGGCGAGGCTGACAGTTTTTCCTGCCATATTTTAGTCGCCTCTGCTTCCGAAATGATATTTTCTTCATCTATCCACGAAGCGTGAATTATGTGACTTTTTTTGTGTGGTTTTTTTAATAAACTTTGCTGATATTCTCCCTGTGTAAAGATTGTCAAGTCGGCGCTGTTGATGCACCAGCGATTCAATGTTTCGTATATGTAAGCTTGAATTTTGGCTTTAATGCTGGCAGGGGTTCCCGGCTGCAGCCGCCACGGTGCGGACTCGACTATGAGCAGGTATGGTTTCCGCTGTATCAGGACTATGGGCGTCACTAACCATGCCATCGGAATCGGCCAGCCTGCTACGCCACTATGTACGATATCTGAAGATGCGATCGCGCCCCAAAGCTGGGCAACCGTTGCCGGCAGCAGAAATATTCCTTTGGCCAAGCTATTTGGGGAGGGAAGGTCAATAAATTTAGCATCAGCAAATGATGTTTCCGAATCCACCTCTATGGTATTTTCGGGGAGGGTTTCTCGCACGCACGGAGATGCTAGCGTCAAGTTTTTCAAATACTTAAAGTGTTGAGTTAGGTCTTTAGCCCACATTAAATCGAGATACCTGCAGCCTTTGGAGTCGCGGAAGGATGGGATGTTGAGGACTAGCAGGTAGTGCTTGTCTATGGGCATCAAAGTCGGTTCTTTGGCCCCATCTTCTGTGATATTTAACGAGTTGGAGTCCATAAAATACACTAGGATTGAATGCGATATATCTATTTTAATGCCACTTTAGCCTGTTTTTAGTATTAATTGACACCCTAAACACGCAATCATATCGCCAAAGAATACTGAAGTCCATATTAAATCTCCCCAATCTGGGTCAATACTCCGCACAGTTTTTGGAACTATACTACAAGCCTTACAGGGCAAGCAGCATAAAAAAGTCGAATTAAATGCCGCGTCAGGGGTAGAGATGACTTTGATTTCATTATTTACGCTAGCCTCAAAGTCAAGTAAGAATAAGCCATTGGGCAATAGAAAAAGTGTCCGGACTCT
The DNA here is from genome assembly GCF_036705675.1 of Microcoleus sp. AT8-A3. Classification (NCBI taxonomy): domain Bacteria; kingdom Bacillati; phylum Cyanobacteriota; class Cyanophyceae; order Oscillatoriales; family Microcoleaceae; genus Microcoleus; species Microcoleus sp. AT8-A3. The sequence goes on along the minus strand of NZ_JAUBVD010000059.1, from coordinate 31,637 downwards.
TGCTGGATCAAAGTCGATACTGCCTGTAGGCTTGACTGGCAGCTCGGTGCAGCAGCGAATGTCGGTAAACTAACCCCTTCGCGTCATCGGAATAGCCCCCGCCAATCACGCAGGCAACGGGATAGCCGCCGGCCAAACACGCCATCAAAACTTGCATTTCCCGGCGAAATAAGCCCGTATCAGTTAAAGCTAATTTTCCCAGTTTGTCACCGTGATGAGGGTCTACTCCAGCATCGTATAAAACTAAGTCGGGCTTGACATTTGAAAGCAAATCTGGTAAGAATTTATCCAAGGTTTGTAAATATTCGTCGTCCTCCATACCCACAGGCAAAGGTACATCTAAATCGCCCTTTTGTTTAGTGCCGGGAAAATTGACTTCGCAGTGCATCGAGAAAGTAAAAACACTGCTGTCATCTTGAAATATTACGGCGGTTCCGTCTCCTTGGTGGACATCTAAATCGACAATTAAAACTTTGCGAACTAAACCATTTTTTTGCAAGACGCGAGAGGCGATCGCCAAATCATTAAAAATACAAAAACCAGACCCAAAAGCAGGGAAGGCGTGATGAGTTCCGCCCGCAGTATTGCAAGCCAAACCGTAGTCTAAAGCGAGTTTTGCAGTTAGTACAGTTCCTGCAACCGCAGTGCAAGTGCGGTTAGCCAGGGCCCGACTCCAAGGCAGACCAATTCGCCGAGTCGCTTTGTTATCCAGCGTCCCGTTGCAGTAAGCTTGAACATAGGAGTGGTCGTGGACTAATTCAATCCATTCTTGAGGGGGAAGTTCGGGAGCGTGAAATTGCGATTTATCTGCTACCCCGTCCGCGAGCAGCATCTGGTAAAGCATCCGAAACTTGGCCATCGGGAAGCGGTGAGCCGGTGGCAGAGGTGCAACGTAATCTTCGTGGTAAATAATTGGTAAGTCCATTAAAATTATTGTATAACGAATGAATCTCCAATTGAACGCCTGCAATCTCAAATTTAAATTCGCTGGAGAACTTGTATATGCAACAACTAAAAACAGTCTGGCAGTCCGGCAGCACCGACCCCGAAAATGCTGACAATCTCGATAATATCAGTCAGTGGTGGGGAAACCTGAACGGGAAAGAAATTAGCTGGGTAGAGCGACTGATTCCGCAAATCGGCGGTTTGAGCGAAATTCACTGGCACCCCCAGCGTTTTGACGAAACATTTGTGATAGTCAATCCCGAAATTCGGGAGGAAACTCTCTATTGGTACAAACCAGATTCTCCTGTCCAACGTAACAACACAGTTGACAAATTAGAACTTGACAACTTGCAACAGCAATTGTACATCTATCCTCAGTTGGAATCGGAACTGGTAATTCGCGTAGGAATTCCCGAAGTTAAATATCAAACACTTGAATTAAACAATCCCGAAATCGCCTTGGGCGAAGATAATCTGCTGTTGCTGTGGGAATCTGACCAAGAACTAGAAATTAAAATTTACTTAAGCAATGAAAATATTGCTAAACTTAAGGAATTGCTGGCATAGAAAAGACCGAGAAAATATTTTATAGGGTAAGCTTTGGGTGCGGGGTGGATTGCTATTATATACTCTTAGTTACCTATAAATATCTTAAGACTCAGGAGTCGGTGGGTCAAAACCGAGGTTTTTCACAGCCATACTTTGTTGCAGCGACAAGAGTCAAAAACGGTTTCTTCACCTCGTGGTATGTCCATGTGTGTATCTGTGCTAAAACCCTTTGAACGTGCGAGCAAAATGTCCAGAAAGTTGTGTTATCCTCCGGGCAATTTTAATGCTAAACTCCAGCAAGAAACTGTCCTGGGCGAATCAACCGGGTTGTAGGAAAATACTTGGTCGCAGCCATTGAACAAAGTTAAGAAACCCGGTTGCTTTGGTCTGGAGTGCCTAAGCGATAATTGTTTTTCGGTAGAGTTAATTTGTACAGCAAATCAGGCGATTTCTTTTGACAAGAAAATGTAGTTAAGTACGGTTATTTTGAGTGAATAATTAAGAGAAGCAACCAAGAAATTGAAAAAACATAAGGTGCGTTAGTTGATGGCTAATATCTAAAGTTAATCCTCTATTTGCTGAGTGTGAAAATGTTTAATAAATAATGATGAGCAGAAAAAATCGCTAAATATATTAAATCATCAATCGGCTGCTAGAAATAAAAAAATCACAATGACCAGACAAAAAATGATATTTGACAAAGAAAGTATTCACATTTTAATTATTGACGATCAGCCCCACAACCTGCGGTTTATATCAAATATATTGACGAAAGAAGGGTATAAAGTTCAGCGGGCGATTTCGGGAGAAATGGCGGTCAATGCTAATTTAGCAGTTCTCCCAGACTTAATTTTGCTAGATATTGCTATGCCCAAAATGAACGGATATGAAGTCTGTGCTAGACTGAAATCCAACGAAAAAACTAAGGAAATTCCGGTTATTTTTTTGAGTGTTTTTGAGGAGACTTTTCACAAAGTCAAAGCTTTTGAAGTCGGCGGTGTTGACTACATTACTAAGCCTTTTCAAGTGGAAGAAGTTTTAGTGAGGATCGAAAGTCAATTGACTATACAACAGCTATCAAAACAATTAAAACAGCAGAATGCCCAACTGCAGCAAGAGGTAGAATTTCGCAAGCGAACAGAACAATCACTCCGGGAAAGCAAAGCGCGGTTGCAAAAATTGGCGGTCAATATACCGGGAGTTCTTTATCAATTTATCAAGAAACCAGAGGGAAATTTTAAGTTTGAATATATTAGTTATGCTTGTCGGGAGATTTACGAATTAGAGAGTGAGGAAATATTAAAATGTCCCGACTTTTGCTTCGATCAAAATCATCCAGATGACCACGAATATCTGGTAAAACAAATTGCTACTAGCGCCCAAACTTTAGAACCTTTTGCCTGTGAATGGCGGATTGTTACGCCGTCGGGTAAACTCAAATGGCTCCAATCTAATTCTCGACCAGAAATGCGCGATAATGGCGATATTGTTTGGTATGGCGTACTTTTTGATATCAGCGAGCGCAAGCACGCAGAAATAGAAATGGCTGGAGCTAAAGCTGCTTTAGAACGGCAAGTTCAGCGAGAATTGCTGATTGCAAAAATAACTCAAGAAATTCGCTCAAGCTTGCAGCCAGAACAAATATTTCAAATAGCTGCCACTCAAGTCGGTCTGGCATTCTGCGTCAATCGCTGTTTGATTCATACTTACGTCACTACTCCCCAAGTCGATATTCCTCTGGCGGCAGAGTATCTCGAACCCGATTGCGAATCTATTCGGAACGTACCTGTTCCAATTTGGGGCAATCCTCACGTCATACAAATGATGATACAAGATCTGGCGATCGCCTCGAACAATGTTTATTCAGACCCTCTTTTGCAAGCTGTTCAACCGATTTGCCAGAAGGTTGGGTTAAAATCGATGCTGGCAATTCGCACTTCTTACCAAGGCCGGGCCAACGGTGCTATCTGTTTGCACCAGTGCGATCGTTACCGGGAATGGACTTCCGAGGAAATCGACTTATTAGAAGCTGTGGCTGCTCAAGTAGGGCTCGCTATCGCTCAAGCTAAACTGATCGAACGAGAAAAAAACCGAATTCAGCAGCTCGATCGGCAAAATAAAGTGCTGCAAGCAGAAATTCGCACCCGCGTCCGTGCCGAGCAAGCTCTGCAAGAATCGGAAACAGAATTGCGGGCGATTTTTGCCGCCATGACTGACACAGTTTTAGTGAGAAATGCAGAAGGGCGCTGTATCAAAATCGCCCCGACAGCATCAACAAATTTGGTGAAACCTCCAAGCGAAATGATTAACAAAACCGCTCACGAAGTCTTGCCGAAACCTATAGCAGATTTAGTATTAAATGCGATCCAACAAGCTCTAAAAACGAAGCAAACTATCAATGTTGAATATAGCTTTAAAGTCGGAGAGCGCGACGTTTGCCTCGATGCTAAAGTTTCTCCGCTGACTCCAGATTCAGTGATTATCGTGGCGCGAGATATTAGCGTTCGTAAACAAACAGAATCCGCACTCAGAGAAAGCCAGCACTTCATTCAAGCAATCGCCGATTCCAATCCCAACCTGTTGTACGTTTACGATGTAATTGAACAGCGGAATGTTTATGCCAATCGACAAATTTCGACGATGCTCGGATATACCGCCCAAGAAATACAAGATATGGGTACAGCAATGATGCCAATTCTGCTCAACTCCGATGATTTGCCAAATTTTTTTGATAGCGTACAAAAAGTTGATCGAGCCAAAGACGGTGATGTCGTTGAATGTCAATACCGAATGAAACACAAAAACGGTGAATGGCGGTGGATGCACAGTTGGGATACAGTATTTCTCAGAACAGCCGATGGTAAACCCAAACAAATTCTCGGCACTGCTAATGACATCACAGACCGCAAATTAGCCGAAGAAAAACTGCTAGCATCCCAACAAAGAATCTCATTTTTATTGCAGCAAACGCCGATCGCGGTTATCGAGTTAAACCTCAATTTTGAAATTATTACTTGGAATCCCGCAGCCGTTGCTATTTTTGGCTACAGTGAGCAAGAAGCGATTGGTCGAGTCGCCTCCGATTTAATCGTACCTGAAAGCTATCAACCGCAATTATCTGAGATTTCCAATCACGACTTGAACGCCAAATCCAGTGGCACTACTGAAAATCTGACTAAAGACGGCAGAATTATCATCTGCGAGTGGTACAATACTCAGCTAATTGACGATAACGGTACAGCGATCGGCATTGCTTTAATGGCTGTAGATATTACCGAACGCAAGCAAGCAGAAACGGAACTGCAAGAAAGTGCTTTACGACAAAGAGCGATCGCCCGCATCATTGAAAGAATGCGGCAGACTTTAGATATCCGAGAAATTTTTCACGCCACAACCCGAGAATTGCGCCAAACCATGAAGTGCGATCGAGTCGCTATTTACCGTTTCAATCCAGACTGGAGTGGCGAATTTGTAGCCGAATCCCTTGATCGCAAGTGGGTTTCTTTCATCCAAGCACAGGATACAGATTCTAACCTTACTGAAGGCGCGTTAGACAGCGAACTTTGCCTAGTCCAAAAATTAGATAGTATCTCACCAGAAGTCCACGATACCTATTTGCAACAAACCAAAGGCGGAGCATACAGCCGAGGTAAAACTTACCTTTGTGTCCCAGATATTTACAAGCAAGGTTTCGATAATTGTTACATCCAGTTGCTAGAAAAATTTCAAGCTAAATCATACATTATTGTACCAATTTTTTCTGGAAAAAAGCTCTGGGGATTACTAGCATCCTATCAAAATTCTGCCCCCCGCCAGTGGAGTGAAGCTGAAATCAACGTTGCAGTTGATGTAGGTACTCAGCTAGGAGTAGCATTACAGCAAGCGGAACTGCTTGCCCGCACTCAAAGGCAGTCCATGGAGCTGATTAAATCCAAAGAAAACGCCGAAGTTGCCAACCGCGCCAAAAGCCAATTTCTAGCTTCCATGAGCCACGAACTTCGCACGCCTCTCAACGCCATTCTCGGTTTTTCCCAAGTCATGGCCCGCAACAGTTCTATCACGGAAGAACAAAAAGAATACATAGAAATTATTAACCGCAGCGGCGAACATTTGCTAGAACTCATCAATGATGTTTTGTCAATGTCCAAAATAGAAGCAGGTCAAATTACTATCAATCCTAGCCGCTTTAATCTCTACGACTTTCTCAACAGTCTCAAAGAAATGCTGCAACTAAAAGCCAACTCAAAAGGCTTGTATCTAATTTTTGAAAATTCCCATAATTTGCCGCAGTACATTCAAACAGACGAAGCTAAATTGCGGCAAGTTTTAATTAACTTGGTCGGCAATGCAATTAAATTCACTCAACACGGAACCGTTACTTTGCGCGTCAGTAGCCACGCTGAAAAAGACGCCATAGAAGAAAACAAATCCCAATTGTATTTTGAAATTGCCGACACGGGACCCGGCATTTCTCCCTCAGAAATTTTCACATTATTTAAGCCCTTTGTACAAACCGAAACTGGTCGAAATTCCATGCAGGGGACTGGTCTGGGGTTGCCGATCAGCCAACAATTTGTCCGAATTATGGGAGGTGATATTGCGGTTGAAAGTAAACTCGGTCAAGGCACAATTTTTAGCTTTAATATCTGGGTTAACTTAGTAACACAAAGTGATGAACAAGAAAAACCGCCGATTAAACAAGTTATTGCTTTAGAAGCAGGACAGGAAACTTATCGGATATTAATAGTTGAAGATGTAGCGGAAAATCGCCAACTGCTGCTTAAGCTGCTAGTACCCCTGGGATTTGAAGTCCGGGAAGCAACTAACGGTCAAGAAGCAATTGCTTTGCATTCAACTTGGAAGCCGCACTTGATATTAATGGATATGCTGATGCCCGTGATAGATGGGTATGAAGCGACAAGAGAGATTAAGAAAACTATCGAAGGTAAAGAAACAATAATTATTGCCTTGACGGCCAGTGCTTTTGATGAGCAGCGACAAATAATTTTGTCTGCTGGTTGTAACGATTTGATATGTAAACCGTTTCGGGAAGAGGTACTTTTTGAAAAGATAGCGCATCACCTCAACCTGCGTTATATTTATGAAAAAGAGAACTTATCTACTTCTTTTTCTACACCGACGCTGCTTAAAAGTTTGACCACCGAGGATTTGAGTGTAATGCCCACAGACTGGGTGGTCGAGTTGCACCGAGCAGCACTTTGTGTTGACGACAACCGCATCCTCGATCTGATCAAGGAAATTCCCGAAACTGAGGCAAATCTCGCTAACGCTTTAACAGATTTAGTCGATAATTTTCGGATAGATATCATTATCGATTTAACTCAATTATATTATGATGAACGACCATCCATTATCAGCGACTCGTAAAGACATTCTGATCGTTGACGATATGCCGGATAATTTGCGACTTTTATCCACTATGCTGACATCTTACGGGTATCATGTCAGGAAGGCTATTAACGGACACTTGGCTTTGCAAGGGGCACAAATATCTCCTCCCGATCTAATTTTACTAGATATTAATATGCCACAAATGAACGGGTATGAAGTTTGTGAGCAGTTAAAGTTAAGCGAAAAAACTCAAGATATTCCGGTAATTTTTATTAGTGCGCTAGATGACGTGCTGGAAAAAGTTAAAGCTTTTCAAGTAGGAGGAGTGGATTATATTACTAAACCGTTTCAAGTAGAAGAAGTCTTAGCCCGCGTCCAAAACCAACTTTCTCTTCGTTCGCTGCAATGCAAACTGCAACTGCAAGCTAGGGAACTGCACGATCGCAATTCGAGATTGCAGGAAGAAATCGCAGAACGGCAGCGGGCTGAAGAATCAATCCGGTTTTTGCTGGAAACGACGCGGGCGATCGGCGAAGCTGTAGACTTTCACTCAGCTTTAGAAGTAATTTTGCACCAAGTGGGCGAAACAATCGGATGGGATGTAGGAGAAGCTTGGATTCCCAATGCAGAAGCAACTGTGCTGCAATCTGCCAGGGGCTGGTATGCCAGCAACGCGAGGATGGATGCGTTCCGCAAGCAAAGCGAACAACTAACATTTGCCATGAATATAGGCCTGCCGGGACGAGTTTGGGCATCCAAGCAACCGGAATGGGTAGAAGATATTTCCAGGGGCTACCCGCATTTTTTCCAAAGTCAAATAGCACTAGAACTCGGATTTAAAGCGGGTTTTGGTGTGCCGATTTTGGTAGGCGATGAAGTATTGGCAGTGCTAGTTTTCTTTAAAATTTCGTCGGATGGGAAAGACGCACAATTTATAGACGTTTTCAATGCGGTAGGCACTCAATTAGGTTCTTTGATTCAGCGCAAACAAGCAGAAGAATTGCTACGTATTGCCCAAGAAAAATATCACAGCATTGTAGAAAATGCGATCGAAGGCATTTTTCAAAGCACGCCTTCAGGAGGCTATATCAGCGCTAATCCAGCTTTGGCAAAATTGTACGGTTACGACTCGCCAGAAGAACTGATGTCCGAGATTAACAATATTGCTCAGCAACTGTACGTTGACCCGGAACGCCGCCTCGAGTTTGTGGCTGCTATGGATGCTGAAAATGCCGTTTCGGGGTTTGAATCTATGGTATGTCGCAAAGACGGGCGCCGGATTTGGGTGTCAGAAAATGTTCGGGCTGTTCGAGATTCAAAAGGTAATCTGATCTACTATGAGGGTACTGTTTCTGACATTACAGAACGTAAATTAGCGCAAGAAGCGCTAAAAGTTCAACAAGAACAAAGCGAGAAGTTGCTGTTAAATATTTTACCCAAACCAATCGCAGAACGGTTGAAGGCGGAGCAAAGTACGATCGCCGATAGTTTTGCCCAAGTAAGTGTTTTATTTGCTGATATTGTTGGCTTTACTGAGTTGTCTGCTAGAATGTCTCCCACCGAGTTGGTAAAGCGCTTGAACGTAATTTTTTCGCACTTCGACCAGTTAGCTGAAAAGTACGGTGTGGAGAAAATTAAGACTATTGGCGATGCTTACATGGTAGTCGGGGGGTTGCCTACGCCGACACAGGATCATGCCGAGGCGATCGCCCAAATGGCCCTGGGAATGCAGGAAAAAATAGCAAAGCTGTGCGCCGAGACAGGGGAAAAACTGGCAATTCGCGTCGGCATCAATTCCGGGCCGGTGGTTGCGGGAGTGATTGGTGTGAGCAAGTTTACTTATGATTTGTGGGGAGATACGGTGAATGTAGCGGCGAGGATGGAAGCTACGGGTTTTTCAGGCAGCATTCAAGTTACTGATGTTACTTATGAGCTTTTGAAAGATAAGTATATGTTTGAGAGGCGAGGCGTGATTCCGGTAAAAGGTAAGGGGGATATGATGACTTATTGGTTGCTAGGAAAAAAGTAAAAATTGGGAATGGGGCATTGGGAATGGGGCATTGGGAATGGGGCATTGGGAATTGGGAATGGGGCATTGGGCATGGGGAATTGGGCATTACAACAAATAACAAATAACCAATAACCAATAACCAATAACCAATAATTCCTGACTACTGACTACTGACTACTGACTACTGACTTCTGCTATGATGAAAGTAGTTAACGAAACTTTACATAATAGCCGTGACTGCACAACAATTAGTATCTGCAACGAGTTTTGAAAAGCTAATTTGGACTTGGAAAGGTCACAAAATCCAATATACCGTCCAAGGAACCGGCCGCCCTCTGATCTTGATTCACGGATTTGGGGCTTCGATCGGACATTGGCGGCAAAATATCCCCGTACTCGCAGCCGGCGGCTATCGCGTATTTGCGCTGGACTTGCTGGGATTCGGTGCTTCCGCCAAACCAGCCCTAGATTACACTCTGGAATTGTGGGAAGAATTGCTGACTGATTTCTGGGCGGATATGGTACTAGAACCGGCGGTATTTGTCGGGAATTCGATCGGCGCTTTGCTGAGTTTGATGGTAGTCGCCAACCATCCAGAAATATCAGCCGGCGGTGTCTTAATCAACTGTGCCGGCGGACTCAACCACCGGCCCGACGAACTGAATTTCCCGCTGCGAGTAGTGATGGGGACTTTTACTAAATTAGTTCGATCGCCCCTGATCGGCCCGTTTGTCTTCAACAACATCCGCCAAAAACACCGCATCCGCAACACCCTGCGCCAAGTCTACGGGAACCGCGAAGCCATCACTGACGAACTCGTAGAACTCCTCCACGCCCCCTCCTGCGATCCCGGAGCTCAACAAGTGTTTGCATCGATTCTCACAGCCCCTCCAGGCCCTCAACCGTCAGAATTGCTGCCCAAAGTCGATCGTCCGTTATTGGTACTTTGGGGCGCAGACGACCCCTGGACGCCGATCGCCGGCAGCCAGATTTATCAACAATTGGCCGCCAATGATAAACCCGTGAAATTTGTTTCCATTCCCAACACAGGCCACTGTCCCCACGACGAGCGGCCGAGTGAAGTCAACGCTCTGATTTTGGACTGGCTGGTGGAAGTGAAGTAAAATTTTTCCGATCGAGGCAACCCTTGAGCGATCGAGTCAAACCCTTGCAGTGCAAAAGTTTTGCCTCGCTCCACCGCACCGACACCCCGGCAGAAGCCGACTCAAAAAACAATTTTTGGAAAAAGTATTGACACAATTTACTGAGTCAGCTATATTGATGGACGTGTGAGGAGCGAACCAGAAGAAGCACCGAGACGAAACACGGCCAGTCGTCGGTGCTTTTTCTGTTGAAAGGCATTTTTAAGAGTTTGAAATTATTTATAATTCATATCCAGAATATCTGTAAGCCCGCCCCGCTTTCTTCAATTCTTCCTTCGCGTTATTCGCGTCTTCGCGGTTCGTTAAATAAATATTCTGATGTTGCAAAAAAAGTAATTGATTGCACTTGATCTCGAAAAATCCGAAAGTGTGGATTGTTTTTGATCGTCAAAATTTGATTGCATAGAACTCAAAACTAGAGAGTTACAGCACTTTCCAGGTAAGTGAAGTACAGAGAAACCGGGTTTCTTGAATAAAACCGGTTTCTGGCGAGAAATCCAGAAGAAACCCGGTTTCTGGGGTGTACTTTATAAACCTGGAATCCGCTGTATATAATAAATTGTCGCTGGGTCGGGGCGGGTTGATCTAGATTTTTTCCAGATGTCGCTAAACCCACCCCTGCGGTATTGGTGCTGCAAATATCAACGATCGCCCAAAACAAATTGTTCGATCGCAGCCGCCACCCCATCTTCCTCCACATCCGGCGCCACCCAATCAGCAGCAGCCTTCACCCCATCAGGAGCATTGCCCATCGCCACGCCCACGCCCGCATAGGCAATCATTTCTACATCATTAAAATTGTCGCCGATCGCCATCACATTCGCCGCCTGCAAACCCAAAAGTTCCTCCGCTAAATACTGCACCGCATCTCCCTTATTCGCCACAGGATGCGTAGCTTCAAAAAAAGTAGCAACGGATCGAGTCAAATAAAGCTCCGCAGGCGTGTAACGCAGCCGCATACTGCTGAGCAAGCCGTCGAGTACCCCCGGATTCTCGCACAATGCCAAAACTTTCGTCGGTTCCCCCGGAATATCTCGCCGCAAATCTTTAATCACCATTGGTTCAATGCCCGATCGTTCGGCATAAATTCGGGTAGCTGCAGTAATTTCCGGCACGTAAAGTTGGTCGTCAATGTAGAAATGGATCGAAAGCAGCGGTCGCAAATGCGGTTCTTCAAAATAATCTAACAGTTGCAGAGCAGTTTGTTTCGACAGCGGCAAGTGCCGCAGCCGCTTTTGAGTAGCGTGATCTTGAATCCACGCGCCCTGGTAGCAAATCAGTGGCAATGTTGAGCCGATGTCGCGGTGAAAACGCAAAGCTGATCGGTACATCCTGCCCGTAGCGACGGCTACTTTCACTCCCCGCGACTCGGCCGCCAAAATTGCCTGCTTGACTGGTTCTCGGATAGTATTTGACATACCTGCGATCGTGCCGTCTATATCCACTACCAGCAATTGAATGTCTGCGGTGCCAAAAGCGCGATCGGTCGCCTTAGCTGGATTTGAGGCAGTTATATTCTGCATGATTTTTTTAGATTTTAGCTGTTGATTTGCACGCACCCGTTTATTTTGCCACTGGTGGGATAGCAAAGTGCCACTTCTGATTTTTTGAATACTAAAATAATATAGATAACTAAATAAGCGACAAAAAAAGTATCTAGGAGGACTCTTTCGGGATGGATTTAGTTAAGCTATAGAATAGTAGCCAGTTTACTGCCGTAAAAACCGCACTCGACCGACGCTGTGTATTTTCACTTACTTAATAATACTTGTGTGCAAAAAGAATGCAACTCTAAGCCCGCGAGCCAAACCCTTATATCATCAATCATTCCCAATCTAAAATCTAAAATCTAAAATCTAAAATTGTCTAACCGCATCTTTGAAATTACCCCCAACTATCATGATTTCTATTCCGGGATACCGCATTGACGGAGAACTTTATACAAACTCTCACACAGTAATTTATCGAGGTCTGCTGCTTGAGGAAGAAAAACCCGTTATCCTCAAAACTCTCACGCCGCTATACCCTACCCCAGCCCAAATATCCCAACTGCTGCACGAATCCGAAATTCTTAAAAATTTGAATTTACCCGGAATAGTCAAGCTTTACAAAATAGAAACATACAATCACTTTCCTGTTTTAGTTTTAGAAGATTTTGGTGGGATTTCCCTAAAAGAGTTTCTCAGCAACAACCAGCTAGAGTTACCACAATTTCTGCATATTGGCATCAAACTAGCAGAAACTATTGGGCAACTCCACGAACACCACATCATCCATAAGGATATTAAACCCAGCAATATTATTGTCAATATCGAGACAGGAGATGTCAAGATTGCTGATTTTGCGATCGCCTCCCTGCTACCGGGCGAAAACCCCGCCCCCAGCCATCCCCATTTACTCGAAGGCACTCTCGCCTATATGTCTCCTGAACAAACGGGGCGCATGAATCGGGCGATCGACTACCGCACCGATTTTTATTCTTTAGGCGTCACCTTTTATGAAATGCTTTGTGGTGAATTGCCTTTTCAGGCGATCGATCCCATGGAATTAGTACACTGCCATATTGCTAAAACGCCAGTTTCTCCTTGGGAAAACAGAAATAAAAAAGTAGAAAGCAAAAGCATCGAAGGCAGAATCTATCAAGTAGGAACCAAGGAGATTCCTCAAGTCGTTTCCGATATCGTCATAAAACTCTTAGCAAAAACAGCCGAAGACAGGTATCAAAGTGCTTTCGGACTTTTGTACGACTTGGAAAATTGTCTCGATCAACTGCAAACTATAGGCGAAATTTCCCACATAACCCTCGGCGAGCAAGATCAGTCAAGTCACCTGCAAATTTCCCAAAAATTTTACGGGCGAGAAGCAGAAGTTAATCTGCTTCTCAGTATCTTCCAGCGTATGAGGCGGGGCAATACAGAAATCGTGCTGATTTCCGGTTCTGCAGGTGTGGGCAAATCCTCGTTAGTATATGAAGTTTACAAGCCGAGTCGGCGGGAAAATGGGTATTTTATTGACAGCAAATTTGAGCAATTTAAACGAGATATTCCTTACGCTTTTTTGCTCCAAGCTTTTCAAGATTTGTTTCGACAAATTTTTACAGAAAATGCCGCAGAAATTCATGTTTGGAAACAAAAAATTTTAAAAGCAATCGGCGGCAACTGCCAAGTAATTATTGAAGCTATTCCCGAAGTAGAACTGATTGTCGGGCCGCAGCCCCCCGTCCCAGATTTAGGAGCCAATGAATCTCAAAATCGCTTTAATTTAGTATTTCAAAACTTCATCCGCGTCTTTGCTCAAAAAGAACACCCCCTAGTAATTTTCCTGGACGATTTGCAGTGGATCGATTCAGCATCTCTCAAGTTAATAGAACTGCTAGCAACTGACATGGGGACTCAATATTTATTAATAATTGGAGCTTATAGAGAGCAGGAAGTAGATGCAAATCATCCCCTAATCATTACCGCCGAAGCAATTAAAAAAGCAGGCGGCACTGTGAGTGCGATCGCCCTTTCGCCTTTAGATATAAGCAGCGTCAACCAATTCCTTGCCGATACTTTGAACTGCGCCCCCGAAAAATCCCTAAGTTTAGCAGAATTGCTTTGGCGAAAAACCGCTGGCAATCCCTTCTTTTTAACTCAATTAATCAAATTTCTTTACTCAAAAAGCTTGATTCAATTTCAAATTTTACCCTCCCATAATTTGAGCGAGCTAGCTGAACCTAACCTGTCGGCCTTAGCGCAACCAACCTCCGAGCAAATTGTGAAAAAATGCCATGTCACAGGCGAGTGGCAGTGGGATATCGAACAAATACAAGAAATGGGAATAACTGACAATGTTGTAGAATTAATGATAGATAACATTCAGAAACTTTCAGACAATACCCAGGAACTGCTTAAATTAGCCGCTTGTATCGGGAACAAATTTGATTTAAAAACTCTCTCGACAATCGCCGAAAAGCCTGTGGCGTCCGCAGCAACAGACCTTGGTGAGGCACTTCAGTCCGGTCTAATTTTGCTCGTGAATAACGCCTACAAAATTCCGATCGCACTAGCAGCAAGCACAGAAGTAACAGACACAATATCTAGAGACTTTACCGATAAATTTTCCCTACCAGTGGCTGATGTTTCGAGCGCCACTTACAAATTTTTGCATGAGCGAGTGCAGCAAGCAGCTTATGCTTTAATATCCGATTATCAAAAACAAGAAATTCATCTCAAGATAGGCAACTTTTTACTTCAAACTGCACCCCCAGAGCAATTAGAAGAGCATATCTTTGATACCGTAAACCAACTAAACTCTGCCAAAGAAATCATCAGCAGCAAATTAGAACAATTTCAATTATGCCAATTAAATTTAATTGCAGGCCGCAAAGCAAAAGCAAGTGCCGCTTACCAACTTGCCCTCAAATATCTAACCGCAGGTATTGAACTGCTTCCTCCCCAAAGTTGGCAAACTGACTACGACTTGACTCTGGCACTCTACGAGTCAGCAGCAGAAGCTGCTTACCTGAATACCGACTTTGAACCCATGGAGAAATGGGCGATAATTGTCCTGCAACACGCAACAAATGAACTAGACAAAATCAAAGTGTTTGAAATCAGAATCATAGCTTGTGCGATGCAAACCAAACTCCAAGAATCGGTAAAAATTGGTCGGGAAGCACTAAAAATGTTAGGAATTAACTTTCCCGACTCGCCGATTCCCCTCCACATTCAGCAAGCACTCGCTAAAACAGCAGCTTATTTAACAGACAAAAAAATAGAAGATTTAATAGACTTACCGATTATGACAAATCCGCACAAATTAGCAACTATGCGCGTGCTTTCCAGTATGTTTTCAGCTACATTTATAGTTGAACCTGTGCTGCTGCCCCTGATTGTGTGCGAGCAAGTTAATTTATCTATTAATTACGGAAACTCTACTTTTTCCGCCTTCGGTTATGCTAATTACGGAGCAATTTTAAAAGGAATAGTTAGAGATATTGAATCAGGCGATCGCTTTGGTCAATTAGCTTTAAATTTGAGCGATAGATTAAATGTGTTAGAATTCAAAAGCAAAACGCTTAATTTAGTAGCCTTCATTTTGATGAACGGCAAGCATCACGTTAAAGACTCTTTGCCGCTATTAGAGGACGCCTATCAAAGCGCGCTAGAAAATGGGGATTTAGAATGTGTCGGATATTCAGCCGTAAATATTTGTCAGTCTTTGTATTTCATCGGTCAAGAATTGCCACAACTGGAACGGAGAATGGTAAGTTACAACCATTTGCTGTTTCAACTCAAGCAAGAAACTGTATTAACTTGGAATCAAATATATCTGCAAACTATTTTGCAATTGATGGGGAAATTGGAAAGTCCACACCTTGTATTAGGTGAAGCATACAGCGAAGAAAAGTTGTTGTCGCTACTGTTAAAAGCTAACGATCGCGTGGGATTACAGCACTTTTATTTGCAGAAATTAATAATCTCCTATTTATTTGGAGATACCGCTACAGCCCTAGAAAATTCAGCGCTAGCCGAAGTATATTTAGACGGAGTAGCAGGCTTTATTAATGTTTCTGAATACCAGTTTTACGATTCTCTAGCCCGCCTAGCCGCCTATCCCTCTGCAACAGAGGGGGAACAAGAAGAGCATATTTTTTACGCTGTCAGTAACCGAAAAAAACTGCAACAGAAAGCGCTTTATGCACCCATGAATCTTCAGCACAAATGCGACTTACTTACGGCAGAAAAAGCGCGTGTTTTGGGCAATATTGTGAGAGCAATGGAATATTACGATCGCGCAATTGAAGGAGCCCAAGAAAACGGATACATACAAGTACAAGCACTAGCAGCAGAATTGGCAGGAGCATTTTATCTATCCATAGGAAGAGAAAAAAATTCTAAAACTTACTTAACAGAAGCGCGTTATTGCTATCAACGCTGGGGAGCAACAGCCAAAGCAGCGCATTTAGAATCCAAATACTCGCACTTGCTAACTTCAAGCTCGATTTCAACTAATATTGAAACTCACAAATCTACCAGCAGCGCTTCCACTACGAACGACGCTGCAGGCGTGCTAGACTTGACTACCGCAGTGAAAGCATCGCAAACCTTAGCCGGGGAAATAGTTCTAGACAAACTGCTGGCAAAAATGATGAAAATTGTTATTGAAAATGCCGGGGGGCAAAGAGGCTTTTTAATACTAGAAAAAGAGGGTCAATGGGTGATTGAAGCATCAGGATCTGTAGATGTCGATCGCGTTGCTGTCATGCAATCAATTCCGATAGATTTTGTAGCCGACGATCGAGAAGTAACTTTGCTGGCAGTTGCAGTTGTCAATTACGTTGCCCGCACCCAGGAAAGTATAGTTTTAAACGATGCCAGCAGCGAAGGACAATTTACTCGCACACCCTATATAATGGCCGTTCAACCTAAATCAATTCTTTGCACTCCGTTAATTAATCAAGGCCAACTCACGGGCATTCTATATTTAGAAAACAATCTGACTACAGGCGCTTTTACACAAGACAGGTTAGAAATATTAAAACTGCTGTCTTCTCAAATTTCTATCTCCATCGAAAATGCCCAACTTTACGCCAACTTGCACCAATTCAATCAGAATCTCGAAAATTTAGTACAGCAGCGTACCTCCGAACTCTCCCAAACTTTAGAAGACTTAAAATCGGCTCAAAATAAACTGGTAGAATCGGAAAAAATGGCGGCCCTCGGAGGGTTGGTGGCAGGTGTTGCCCACGAAATCAATACTCCCATCGGCATCGGCATCACCGCCGCCTCCCTGCTTGCTGAAAAAGCCACAAAGTTTTTTGAGGTTTACAGTAACGGCCAAATAAAACGTTCCGAGTTAGAAAAGTTTCTGGATACCGCCGTGCAAAGCAGTAATATGATCTTATCTAACCTCACGCGGGCAGCAGACTTGATTCACAGTTTTAAAGAAGTAGCTGTGGATCAGTCGAGCGAGTTAAAACGCACGTTTAATGTTAAAAACTATCTAGAGGAAATTTTGACATCCTTAAGTGCCAAACTCAAAAGAACTAAGCACAAAATAGAGATTAAGTGTGATGAAAATATTGTAGTGGACAGTTATCCCGGCGTAGTGTGTCAAATTGTGACAAATCTGGTGTTGAATTCGCTAATTCACGCCTACGATGGAGAAGACGCAGGAATTCTGGCTTTTGATTTCAAACTAGAGGGCGATCGGCTAATATTTGAATATGCCGATAACGGCAAAGGAATTGACCCAGAAAATCTCAGTAAAATTTTTGAACCATTTTTTACCACCAAAAGAGGTCAGGGAGGCACGGGATTGGGACTGCACATTATTTATAACCTTGTTACTCAAAAACTAAAAGGCACAATTAGCTGTAGAAGTCAAGTAAATAAAGGCACAAGATTTATGATTGAATTTCCCGCTAAAATGAGCAGTTAGTTATTATACGGCCAACATGGATATAAGTTTTATATAGGAGAACGATATATGTCAGAAGCTAGTAAAAACCTGTTGGCTGCAGGCGATGACGAATTAATCGCGGCGGGCGACGATGAATTAATATTTGCCGAGGAAGACGAGGCGGAACAAAAACCGCTAGAAGAAAGTTGGAAAATATTAATTGTAGATGATGAAATAGAAATTCATAATATTACTAAACTAGCGTTAAATGATTTTATATTTGAAGGTAAAAGTATAACATTTATCAGCGCTTACTCAGGAAAAGAAGCTAAAGAAATCATCCAAAACAACTACGACATAGCATTGATTTTACTCGATGTAGTTATGGAAACAGAAGAAGCAGGCTTGGAAGTAGTTAAATACATCCGTGATATTTTAAATAATCAAGTAGTGCGAATTATTTTACGCACTGGGCAGCCCGGACAAGTGCCAGAAGATGTAGTAATTGTCAGCTACGATATCAATGATTACAAAACCAAAACAGAACTTACTAACAAAAAGTTATTTACCACAGTAGTCACCGCACTGAGAGCATTTAGGTCGCTCAATCAAATCGAGTCCAGCAAAAGCGAACTAGAAAAAATTGCAGCCGCATCAGCCCGTTTTGTACCCCGTGAATTTTTGAAGTTTCTCAAAAGAGAAAGCATCGTTGATGCCAGACTAGGAGACTCTGTACAAGCAGAAATGACGATTATGTTTGCCGACATTCGCTCATTTACAAGTCTGTCAGAAAGTATGTCTCCGCGAGAAAACTTTGAATTTCTTAACTCTTACTTAAGCCGAGTTGGCCCAGTTATCCGCGAGTACAACGGTTTTATAGATAAATATATTGGTGACGGGATTATGGCTTTGTTTCCTAACAGGGCTGAAGATGCTGTGCAAGCAGCAATTGAGATGCAGCATCAAGTAAAAATTTATAACAGACACAGGCAAAACAGTGGCTATCAACCTATTTCGATAGGGATTGGTTTGCATACGGGGACTTTAATGTTAGGTACGATTGGCGAAGCGGAACGAATGGAAAGTACGGTGATTTCTGATGCTGTTAATTTAGCTTCCCGCGTGGAAGGATTGACAAAGCTTTATGGAGTTGCTATTGTAGCTAGCGTCCAAACCCTTTGCCGGATAGACGATCCTCAACATTACAAGTGCCGGTTTCTCGATCGCGTTCAAGTAAAAGGAAAACAAACACCTGTTGCGGTATTTGAAATTTACGATGGCGACTCGGCGACAATGATCGAACTAAAAGCACAAACTCAAACTTATTTTGAACAGGGAATTTTTTTTCACTACCAGCAGCAATTCGCGCAAGCAAGGCAAATGTTTCTGCGCGTTTTACAAATCAACAAGTATGATAAGGCAGCATCTTTTTATGCAGAACGCTGCGATATGTTGATGAAGAATGCAGTCATTATGACTCTGGAAGGTATTGAAATTTAGTTAATGGGTAATGGGTACTTGAGAATTGTAATTAGTAGTTTTTCTTACTTCCCTCTTCCTTCTTCCTTCTCCCTTCTTCCCCATGCGCTTCAAATCCCTTGATGTTTTTCGCGGAATTGCGATCGCCTCGATGATTCTAGTCAACAACCCCGGTAGTTGGGAACAGGTGTATCCACCGCTAGAACACGCAGAATGGCACGGCTGCACCCCGACAGACTTAGTATTTCCGTTTTTCTTGTTCATCGTTGGCTGCGCGATGTCTTTCTCGCTGTCTAAATATCTTCAAAATTATCCAAAAACCGGAATAGAAACCTCAAAAATTACACAAACAAAGGAAAAATCAGAATCCGCAAAAAACCCTCTTCCTTCTTCCTCCTTCCTTCTCCCTTCTTCAAATATTTACTGGCGAATTGCGCGTCGCGCCGCGATTCTATTTATATTAGGATTGCTGCTAAATACATCTTCGATCGCCCTTGACGTACTTCTCAACAACGCCCCAGTGGAAAACTTCGATAAAATCCGCATCATGGGAGTATTGCAGCGCATCGGCTTAGCTTATTTCATCAGTGCGATCGCCATTCTCAACCTTTCCCCCCGCAATCAAAAACTGCTCGCTGTTGCCGTGCTTTTGGGCTATTGGGGTGCATTAACCGTATTTGCTGTAGGGGGGTACACTGCCGGCGAACTCACGCCAGAAGGAAATTTAGGAGGATATGTCGATCGGCTAATTCTCGGTAGCCAACACCTGTACAAAGGTGGCCCCTTCGATCCAGAAGGATTGTTGAGCACCTTACCCGCAAGCGTTACAGTCCTAATCGGCTACTTTACAGGAGAATGGCTGCGCGTGCAGCCATTCAAAACCCGCACCAGTATCAACTTAGCAATCGGCGGCCTCAGTTGCGTGGTAATTGGCCACTTGTGGGGATTTTTCTTTCCAATCAACAAACAACTTTGGACGAGTTCCTATGTAGTTTTTACTGCTGGTTGGGCCTTGCTATTGCTAGCCGCTTGCTACGAAACAATTGAAGTGCGAAATTGGAAATGGGGGAGGCCGTTTGAAATCATGGGATTGAATGCAATTTTCCTGTTTGTTGCTTCCGGTATTGTCGCCAGAATCCTGTTGAAAACTCATATCGGTACTGGTGCAAATGCTCCAACTACCTACACTTGGATTTATGAAAACTGGTTTGTGCCGTGGGCCGGGCCGCTGAATGGTTCCCTAGCATTTGCCGTGACAGCGGTATTATTTTGGTGGTTAATTTTGTATGGAATGTACCGCCGTCGTTGGGCGATTAAAATTTGAATTGTGGGTTGTTAAACAAGCGCGTTTGCTGGTAAGTTGTGAGCAAGTGGCTTGACAATCAAAAGCTGTTTGTAGTATAATTTATATATATTTTTTACGGTTTTTGACGTGGATATTCTAATTGAGTCAACAAGGGAATTTGAGAAAGATATTGCGCTGCTAAATGAAGATGAGAAAGCCGCAGTAATTCAAAAAATTAATTATTGTGCCAGCCTTTTTCCTACTCAAAAATCAAATGTGTATCGCAAGCTGCGTCGTCTCCCGCTATCGTCAGACCTGAATGGTTACGAGTCTTCGCTTTATACGCTACGAATTTCTCAAAAACTAAGAGTGGTTTTGGCGGTTGACGAAGACCCAATTTTTGGGCAAGCTATTTTTACTCTTTTTCGAGCAATTCAACACGACGAACTCGATCGAGCGTATAAGGGTGTAGCAGAGTCTTTGTATCAAGACCTACTTCAGCGCGATCGAGAAACTGCCTAGATATAATCAGCTTAAGTTATGGCGCAAAACCTTATTCTCTGTGATGAATATGGCATTATTTACGAAGCTATGAAAATTTTGCCAGATGACGAGCTAAAGATTAGTTTTCTGGAAGCTTTAGCAGAACTTGAAGACCAGGAATGTCACAGGACGAGACAATTTCCCAAAACGAGACTGCATAAAGTTAAGGGTGTGAAGCAGGCAGTTTATCGTGCTGATATTGATAAAGTCTCAGGCTGGCGCATCCACGTTCAGTACGTCAACGGACAGATTCATCTCAAGGATATTATTGAAGGGCAAAGACACGACAATGTAATTGAGGTGATTAAATCAAAGAAATCCCGCTACCAGTAATCCTAGCAAAGATATAATCTATAAAAATCCAGTGGGGATTTAGCGATGGAAACTAACAGATCGTTCGAGCAAAGTGATACCTGGAGTGAAGAAGATTGTCTTGATGTCACAACCTTTTCTTTGCAATTGGCAGCTACTATCGTTCATAGCGACCCCGAAATTTTAGGGGAAATCCTGTCTTTATCGCGACTCGCGTCCCGATCGAGACTCTACTTGATTATCTCGAAGCTGGTGATTCGGTCGATGAATTTTTAGACCATTTTCCTAGTGTCAGCGGCGATCGAGCGATTTCAGTTCTCCCAATGATACGATCGCCACATAACAACATTTAACGTTTATTGATGTCCGCTGCCTCAACATCGATCGCCTGCAGGATCGGATTTCCGATCGCACCCCCGCCACAACTTCCACAAATTAACGCCCCAACCCCCCCCAGCTTAAGGATTTTGCCGATTTCTCGATCCCACGCCACCGATCGCTAACTATAACTGAGCCCTAGTCGCTAAAATTAAAAAAAGATACGTAATAGGCAGGCAGGCGTCAATGATCCCAACAGTTATAGAACAATCCGGTCGCGGCGAACGCGCCTTTGACATTTACTCGCGACTCCTGCGCGATCGCATCGTCTTCTTGGGCCAACAGGTTGACTCAGACTTGGCTAACCTGATCGTTGCCCAATTGCTATTTTTAGACGCCGAAGACCCGGAGAAAGATATTTACCTCTATATCAACTCCCCAGGGGGTTCGGTAACAGCAGGTATGGGCATTTTTGACACGATGAACCACATCCGGCCCGACATTTGCACTATTTGTCTCGGTTTGGCCGCCAGCATGGGCGCTTTTCTGTTGAGTGCCGGCGCTAAAGGCAAGCGGATGAGTTTGCCTCACTCCCGGATTATGATCCACCAACCTCTAGGCGGAGCTCAAGGACAAGCAACCGATATTGAAATTCAGGCAAAAGAAATTTTGTACCACAAACGCCGCCTGAACGAACATCTTGCCAACCATACCGGTCAGCCGCTTTCCCGCATTGAAGAAGATACCGAACGGGATTTCTTCATGTCCGCTGAAGAAGCCAAGGACTACGGATTAGTCGATCAAGTGATCGATCGCCGTCCTTCCGCCAGCCGCCCGATCGCCGCTGTCGTCTAAATAAAAAGTTAAAAATCAAAAATGAGGAAATATTCTTCATTTTTGATTTTTAATTTTTTACGTTCAAAAGTAGCTCTTTAATGGATAAAGGGGGGGCGAGAAACCGGGTTTTTTACCCTAATCTTTGGTTCTCAACCTTAATCTCTGTAAAAAACCCGGTTTCTTTAATCCGGGAGCAACGGGGGGCGAGAAACCGGGTTTTTTACCCTAATCTTTGGTTCTCAACCTTAATCTCTGTAAAAAACCCGGTTTCTTTAATCTAATAGCCTCCAGCGCCTTGTTTAGTTGCCGAATTCCTAGGGCAAAGATTCGAGATATTGCAGGAAGTCGAGCAATTCTACTTGATTTAAGAAATGGCGCGCTTCTTTGCCATAACCTTGTTTGAGATAATCTTTTCCTTGGTTGGCAGTCCAGCCCAGCCGCTGGATTTCCTCAGTGGTTCTGCTATAGATTTCTAGATATTCTAGGAAATCTACTAACTCTTCGCTAGAAAGCTCTCTCTGCGACGACTTGCCGTAATTGTGTTCCAGACACTGGGTTTCCTGTGGTTTTTTCCATCGCAGGCGTTTGAGGATGGCGTCTATTTGGGCGATCGTATCAGAATTATCCTCGATCGCATCGCTGGGAATTCCCACTGCGATCGGTTGCAATTCCCTGACTTCGGCCGCACCCTGTAGCAGTTCACTTTGGCTAGAAGTAGGCACATCCAGTTCCTGAAGTGGTTCGCCGTAGCTAGAAGAAAGCCAAGCGTCCGAGTCTAACTGCTTTGGTACAAATCCAGTAGCCTCCGCGCGATCGACCGTTGGCGGCAGCGGTGCCGGTACAGGTGCGATCGGCTCTTCATTTAATTTCGCTTCAGTCTTGACAAAATTGCTTTGATCTGTTTCCGGCAATTTGTCAGCAACAGGCATTTCTAGAACCGGAAGAGGAACACTTGTCGGCCCAACAGGAACCGGAACAGCAGGAGGAGGGGGAGGGGGAACAGCAGCAACCGGGGGAACAGCAGGAGGAGGGGGAGGGGGAACAGCAGCAACCGAAGCAACCGGAGCAACCGGAGCAACCGGAGGCGGCTCAACACTCGCGATCGCACGATCGGGCGCAGCAGATCCAAGAACAGCGATCGCTCGCAACCGGGCACGGTCTTCAGCATCCTCAACAGACTCAGCAGCCGACATAGCCGTAGCCAGAGTTTTGCCGTCAACCTGAACCAGACAGCGAACAACAAACTTACCGTGATGAACAGTCAGCAACTCACAAATTAACTGTCCAGCGGGATAAAGGGCGCGAAATTCAGCAAACATAATTTTTTGACCCCGAAACCAGAGGGGGCTTATGACTTAAGTGTAGTACAGCCCTGAGAAAACAATTTTCTGAAAGCACCTATTCAACATACAATAAATTAAAGGTGAGTCATCCGCGCAACCTTTCACGCCACTAAACCCCATCCCACATCCGGCAGTTTAAGCTAACAAGCACCGGGCGTCATTTCTACCTATAAGAGATGGCACAGCAACTAAGCAAAAGTAGTAAAAGTCTCCGGTTTGCGTACCTGCACTTTCTACAGCACAGATTGCTCCCGACCCGCTCGTTGCACCTCTGTCCGCAAGGGCCGATCGCGTGCAAAAAACAGGGGCATCGCAGCGGCGAGCTACTAGCAATTTTGCCTTGATCCGGTAAGTTCTTTGCTAAAGCAAGAGGCAAGAGGCACTTCAAAAGGAAGAAGGAACAACGCAGAAGGAAACAAGGCAGAAGGCAGAAATGCACATTTTCTCCCTCTCCATCCCTCCATCGGCTCATCCTCGACTCAAGCCGTTGCTTTCAGTATCGAGCCATCTTTTAAGAACCGACAGAGGCTTTCTAATTCGCCAAGTGCTCGGCGCTGCTGACCTAAAAGCAAACAAACCAACGCTAAAAAATTGTATTGGGGAATAGCGTGCGGGACAGTTGTCTGCACCGTCAGCAGTCAGTTCAAGACAGACAGCAGACAATTAGCACGAAGCCGGTGTCGGGAGAGAATCTCAAAAAAACCTCGCGATGAAACAAGGTGGCTGTGCTTGCGTCTCCACCTATCAACCCGCGTATTTGTTGGGAAGCAGGCACTGCGAGGGCCCGAGGGGGTGCGGCTGATTTCGCCAAAATTTAGACTAATTGCTGGAAACAAGAGGATCGATCGCTACATGGAATTTTCTATCGCTGCACTGCTGGCAAATTTTACAGAAGACAAATTAGTGGCTCCTAAAGCATTGGAGAAAAAACTCGACTGCAACGACGCCACCAGTCAACTCAAACTTCAAATCGCATTAGAAGCTCTAGAGAAAATTGGCATATTAGTCAAAGACAAAGGCCGCTATCGCCGAGTAGCTGAAGACGACGTAGTAGAAGCAAAACTGCGCTGTTCGAGCAAAGGATTTTGCTTTGCAATTCAAGACGCCGAAGGCTCAGAAGACGTTTACGTGCGGGAAAGTCACCTCTCGACAGCTTGGAACGGCGATCGAGTCTTAGTCAAAATCATCAAAGAAGGTAGCCGCCGCCGATCGCCCGAAGGCGAAGTCATGCTCATCCTCGAACGCGCCAACCCCTCGGTACTGGCGCGAGTCAAGCAAACCGCCACCCCCACAGGCCGCGTCAGCTACAGAGCAATCCCCCTGGACGATCGCCTGTTGTTTGAACTAGACTTGCTCGCAAATGGCACAAATCTCCAAGAGGCGATCGACCACCTAGTACACGTCGAAGTCAAACGCTACCCCCTCGGCACCCATCGCCCAGTCGGCAAAGTAGTACAGGTACTCGGTTCCGACGCCGAAGCCGCGGACGACCTCGACATCGTATGCTGCAAACACGACTTGCCGCGATCGTTCCCCGCCGCCGTCCTCAAAGCAGCCGAAAATTTGCCCAGCAAAGTCAAAAAAACCGACATCAAAAAACGCCTAGATTTGCGTAACATTCTGACTGTTAGCTTCAGCAAAAACGAACCGGGAACAACCAACAGCGAAAACCATGCCCCCCGAGTTGAGGAGGAAAATCTCTCCGAAGAAGGAGGCGAAAAGGAGTTTGATCCAACGTCATTCCTGTCCGATCCGCCAGTGGAACGCGCATTGTCGATCGAAACCCTGAAGCCCGGCCGCTGGCAAATAGGAATCCACATCAGCGACGCCGCCGAGTACGTGCAGCCAGAAACCCCGATCGACCGTGAAGCCCGCAAGCGAGGAACCGCCGCCCATCTGGGAGAAAAAATCATCGCCGTACTGCCAGAAACCCTCAACGAGCGCTGCTCCCTCCTGCCAGACAGCGAACGGCTGGCCTTCAGCATACTGCTCACCCTAGACGAATCAGGAGAACTCCTAGAATACGAGATTCAAGCCAGCGTCATTCAAATTGACTACCACCTCACCTACGAGCAAGCTCAAGCAATTCTCGAACCAGACGATGCCGAAGAGCACCCTTTATCCTCCACCCTCCGTCCTTTCCTAGATCAAATCGGGGCCGCCTCACAGGCAGCCAGACAGACAAGGCTCAAGCGAGGAGCTTTTGAACTAAATTTGCCCGATGCTAACTCTCACTTCGACGACGAAGGCGAATTAGGAGCTTTTGCAACAGCTCCCCCCGCCCAGTCGGCTGTCTCCGAGTTGGTGGTACTCGCCAACCAAGCTGTCGCCACCCACCTGCAAGCCTTGGGAGTCCCAGCAATTTACCGCGTCCAACCGATGCCAGACCCGGCAGACATTCAAGAGTTCATCAAACTCTCCAACAACCTCGGAGGCGAACTGTATCTCGAAACCGAAGAAGAAGTTTTGCCCTTGGACTTTCAGCGATTTACCCAGCAGTTTGCTGGCCTGAAGTCCGAAAGAGTTCTCACCTACCTGCTAGAAGACACCATGAAGCCCGCTGTTTACAGCACAACTCCCAAGCCGCACTTCGGTTTGGGGCTGTCAGAGGGTTACACGCGCTGCACTTCGCCGCTTTCCCGCTACGCCGATTTGCTGGTACTGCGGGTGTTGCAAGCGGTGTTCGAGCAAGGGCGCAGCAGCCGCACAACACGGGCTAAGGAAAAAGTTGACTTGCACCATTCCTCCTGTCACGGTCAAATTACTTGGAATGTTCTCCCCCCAGATTTGCACCACGAATTTGAGACGGAGTTTGCATCGGTAGTTGTACACCTAACCGAACGCGAAAGAGTTGCTGAGGATGCCGAAAGCGATTTGCAGGGATTGAAGAAAACCGGATTGATGAAAGAACGCACCGGCCAAACTTTCCAAGGTTTGATTACAGGCGTGCAGTCTTACGGTTTCTTTGTGGAAATTGAGGTGCGGCCGCCGGAGAGCGACATTTTGCGTGTTGAGGGATTGGTGCACGTTTCTTCGCTGAAGGATGACTGGTACGAATATCGATCGCGCCAGCAAACTCTGGTGGGCCGCAAAAACCGCAATCAGTACCGTTTGGGCGATCGGGTAGAAGTTCAAGTCAAGAGTGTTGACTACTACCGCCAGCAAATTGATTTAGTTGCAGTTGGTGGTGGCAGTCAAGCTTTTGATGATGATGAGTAGTTAGTTGACAGTTGACAGTTGATAGTTGATAGCTAACAGTAAAGGTAGGGTGCGTCGCCAGTTTCCAACTCTCGCCTGTTTCTAACAAACGTCTGCTGTTCAGAAACCGGGTTTCTTGATGAAACCCGGTTTCTGAAGTCCGCTTCAAGAAAAATCAGGCTTTTTTGCAAATATTGCGGTGCTAAAATTCGATACTTTCCCAAAAAATCAGGTTTCTGGACTCGAGTCAGTGAAGGATCTAGAGCATCTGTGAGGAGGTGGGGTGGAAGGCTTTCCCGCACACCAAGGCGCATATTTCTAGTCTCTCCGAACAAGACCAGCTTTTGGCTAAGTCTTTTTGATACCAAACATTTTCTAGCACTTCTTTGATAGATTTGCTGCGGAGGTTGTTAAATCCTTGCCCATATTTTTCAAACAGAGCGATCGCCTGGGTCCTATAAGTGTCGCTGTAATGAGCGTATTTGGTCTGAGCTGTATAGCAGCAGGGCCACAGTTCAGCGTCAAAACTAACGTAAATTTCAGCTTTCTTTTGCGACTGGCAGTTAATTTCAATGCCCTGAAAATAATTTTCTAATCCTCCATATTCTTGGACGGCTTTGCGAAAGTTGGGGATTTCTGGATTTTGATACTGGGGTAAGGAAGCCGGCTTGAGTTCTACGGAGCTTTCTTTGTTCGCTTTAGCAGCTTTAGCCGGAGCAATTTCTTGAGCGAGTTGGAGTTTAACGGCTTGCTGAAAAGCTTCATTTGCTTCTTCTATTTTACCTAATTGTGTCCAGATTTTGGCTAAATTTCGATACACTCCTGAAAAATTTGGTCTAATTTCAAGCGCTTTTTGATAGTGATAAATTGCGGATTCCCATTGTTTTTGAGAAGCATAAACGCTGCCCATATTTGCATAAACTTCGGCAAATTCTGGCTGAATTTCTAGGGCAGTTTTATAGGAGTTCATCGCTTCCTCCAGACAGTCTGTGAGCTGTAGCAGATTGCCTAATGTTTTGTGAGCGACGGCAAAGTTTGACTGAATTTCAAGTGCTTTTTGACAAGCTAAAAATGCTTGTTCTAAATTTTTTTCCGCTAAATAATCTTCAGCTTGTCGGTGAAAATTGAGAGCTGCTTTTTCTAGGGTGATGGGGGTAGAACGATCGCGCTTTTCCTGCGTCTGGGAGTCCACCTCTGCGATCGCCTCCTCCTTTTCTCCGACTTCATCAACCTCTGACAGCGCAAAGCGAGACGTTGCTTTAGCTTGAAATTTAATAAACCCCAGTCTACGGGCCAAAGCGCGAGCTTCTTCGACTTGGTGTTGATTGTGTTCAAAGACTAAATATTGCCACTCTGCTTGGCCACCGGCGCCAATAAAGGCCTCGACGGATTCCATAATCCGGTTCCAGTTTGTATTGCGACGGTAGAGGTGGTTGGTATCCGCTAATCCATCGATGGCAAAAATAACGCGATCTTCTGGTTGATTCAAAATTTTGGCCAATTGTCGCCACCAATCAGGGCTGCGTCCGCTACCATTGGTGTACATCCAAAGGTAATTGACTCCCATTTTGTGAAAATACTTTAGCGCCGGGAGAGTGGTATTACTCACCATCGCATCCCCAAAGTTGCCGCACAGGTAAATCCAAGACAACTGAGAGCAGAATTCTTTAGGGAAGATTCTCTTAATATCTGCTATTGTCAATTCTGTCATTGGCAAAATAGGGTTCCCCGTGCGCGGACACTGAGGACAACCGGCATTACATCGGGAGGTAATGTCTAATTGCACTATTTCGATATCTTCGTATCTTAAGAACATTGTCTGCCTCCCCTGATGTTAATAAAGTAAAGTTAGTAGTTCTATTGTGACACAGAGTTGGTCGTGGCTATCAGGATGTAAGATGGAGCTGGGATCTGGAACTCTGGCGATCGCAGTTAGCCTTTGTTTTTGTTAACGAAGAATAGGGTAATGATAATCCTGGCGATCGCAGTCGCATACTTTATTGTAGTATCCGGGGGTGTTGCAGGTGGCTATAGGTTTCGCCTTTTATTGTTATTAAGAGCGATCGCCACGCAATCATTGAATTGATTGATGAGTGTTGTGGCTGTTATTAGCACCTATCGCGCTATAATTAGTGAGCTTATTTCACAATAATTACCAATGACTAATTCTGTTTCAGTCCCCGCCCAACCTCTAATTGTAGGAGTTACTGGAGCATCGGGACTGATTTACGCGGTGCGAACTTTGAAATATTTGTTGGAAGCCGATCGCGCGATCGAACTGGTCGCTTCCAAGTCTACTTACATGGTTTGGCAAAGCGAACAGAACACTCGAATGCCCGCAGAACCCACGCTTCAAGAGGAATTCTGGCGGGAACAAGCAGGAGTAGCCACAATGGGTAAACTCCGGTGCCATCCCTGGCAAGATGTCGGTGCTAATATTGCTAGTGGCTCCTTTCGCACCCAAGGGATGATGATTATTCCCTGTAGCATGAGTACGCTGGGGAAATTGGCGGCTGGCTTGAGCTCGGATTTGCTCGAAAGAGCGGCAGACGTTCAGCTCAAGGAAGGGCGAAAATTGGTACTTGTGCCTCGCGAAACGCCTTTTAGCTTGATTCACCTGCGGAATTTGACTACCTTGGCAGAAGCTGGAGCTAGAATTGTACCAGCGATTCCTGCTTGGTATCACAATCCGCAAACTATTGAAGATTTGGTAGACTTTGTGGTGGCTCGCGCTTTAGACCAGTTGGGGATTGATTGCGTTCCTCTCAAACGCTGGAAGGAAGAGGAGTAATAATTAGTCATTAGTCATTAGTCATTGGTCATTAGTTATTAGTTATTAGTGATTTACAAATTACAAATTAAATTTTGATATGCGACCTGTTTTTTTGCTAGTAATTGTGGTGGGGCTAACTATTTTTGCCCTGCAAAATGTGGAGCCGGCATTATC
Organism: Microcoleus sp. AT8-A3; assembly: GCF_036705675.1. Lineage (NCBI taxonomy): Bacteria > Bacillati > Cyanobacteriota > Cyanophyceae > Oscillatoriales > Microcoleaceae > Microcoleus > Microcoleus sp. AT8-A3. The sequence continues at coordinate 1,966 of NZ_JAUBVD010000059.1, read as the reverse complement.
GCTGGTATTTTTGGGAGTTCGATCGCCTGCTGTGCCCTTATCTATCTGGATTTTGCTGAGCATGGCGGTGGGAGCTCTCACATCTTTATTGATTTCTGGTTTGCTCGCTTTTTCAAATTACCTATCTCCAACGGGAGACCGCAGCGGCAGATCCAGTCGCAGCGGTCCCGATACTTTCCCAGAGGACAGCAGAACACCTTACACGCCGCCTCCCCCTCCTAGAAAACAGGGAATTGACCCGGATCTGAATAGGGAAAATAGCCAAACTCAAGCTCCTGGTTCCTACCGAACTGAGTACGGCACGTCGGCGGGTTACAGTGCCCGGACTTTCCAGCAAGAAACTCCGAACCCGGATGGGGCGAAGGATTATGCTCAACCGGGGAGTTATGCAGCGGCAGACGATGAGGATGATTGGGTCTCAGATGGCTCAAAATCGCGTTCTCAAGGGGGCGATGATGATTGGGGGGACGATCGCGATTTTCCCGATCGACCGCAGGTAAATGATGTTCCAGCGACAAATCCGAGGGCTTACGAAGCTCAGCAGGAACCGAAAAGCAAGTCTTGGGCTGGCTCAGTATACTCTTACGGCTATCGAGATCCAAACCAGTCTGGGGTGGGGCAAACAGAGTCTGTATACGATGCGGAGTATCGAGTGCTGATTCCTCTGGAAGGGCAGATTCCTAAACCCGCTGATGAAACACCAATAAATCCTATGGCAGAAGCAGATGAGGATTGGGGATTGGATGAGGGTGATGAGTTTGATGACGATGATGGCCTCAGTGGCAGATCGATTAACCTGAAAAAATAGAAAAATATCGGAGGATTTGGCAGTGGATGGGTTGAGGGGAGTAAATATCTATCTTGTCGGGATGATGGGTGCGGGAAAAACAACGGTGGGGCGGATTTTGGCAAAAAAATTAAAATACCGTTTTTTTGATACTGATGAACTAATTGTTCGAGTTGCTAATCAGTCAATTGCTGAGATTTTCGATCGAGAAGGGGAAGAGGCTTTTCGGGAACTAGAAAGTAAAGTGCTTGGGGAGTTGTCTGCGTATCAAAATTCGGTCGTGGCTACGGGCGGTGGCATTGTGACGCGATCGATGAATTGGGGTTACTTGCACTACGGTGTAGTGGTTTGGCTGGATGTGCCTGTAGATCAATTGTACGATCGACTGCGTTCGGACACCGCTCGACCCCTACTGCAGGAGGGCGAGCTCAAATCTAAGCTGCAAAGCCTTTTTAAAGAGCGAGAGCGTTTCTACACTCAAGCAGATGTCCGAGTCTATGCTGGTGTGGGTGAAAGGCCTGAAACAGTGGCGACTAGGGCGATCGAGGAAATCCAAAAAGTTATCAAACCAGAAACCGGGCCCGAGCTCAATTGATACATTCCGAAACCGATTTTCTCAGAAAATAACAGGTTTCTGAGGACTTTTGATACCAGTTCAAAAAAATAATGCAACCCTACGCAAACTCTAAACCACAAGCTTCCTCTGTCATTCCCAAAATCTAAAATCTAAAATCTAAAATCTAAAATGGTATTATAAAACTTCATTAAGTTTATAAGCAGTAGTAAGCAAGAATGATAATATGTAGTCAGGAGGTTAACAATGAAACTACCTGACTACGCTAAAGCAATAGGCATAAGTTACACAACTGCGTGGCGGTGGTGGAAGGCAAATAAACTACCACATCCGAGAGATGGAGGCTCTGAATGCAGCTAACAGAGAGACACATCATTAAATCGACGGAACACCGTTTCGCCCAGATTGACGAACTAGCCTTCAAATCCAAAAACCTCTACAATGCCGCCAATTACGTTATTCGTCAGAGCTTTATTTATGGATGGGGTTATGTCAACTACAACGAAATGAACCGCTTGATGAAGTCTCAGGAAGCGTATAAAGCTTTACCTGCTAAAGTCAGTCAGCAAATATTGATGGTACTAGACAAGAATTGGAAATCGTTT
>NZ_JAUBVD010000001.1:319972-373544 GCF_036705675.1 Microcoleus sp. AT8-A3 | reverse complement strand
ATCAATTACGCACTTGATTTAGCTAAACACTTCATCTTATCATGTTTGAGGTTGAAATTAAGATGCGTTTACCCTGGGTTAATTGCGGCTGTTTTTTCATCATTCTGTAGGTTGGAATAATGGTTTCAATCCCTGATAGGGAGTTTGGTTAATTGCGGCTTGTCTAGAGTCAATAGGTGACTACTAAGTAATTAGTGTTTCAATCCCTGATAGGGAGTTTGGTTAATTGCGGCGTAGATTATGTCTACCCTGATGAGACTTCTCATTGGGTTTCAATCCCTGATAGGGAGTTTGGTTAATTGCGGCGGTACATGAGCACAGGAGCCAAGCGCAAGCTTAAGTTTCAATCCCTGATAGGGAGTTTGGTTAATTGCGGCTTAATAATACTTTGGATGGAAGAGATTATATGGTAGTTTCAATCCCTGATAGGGAGTTTGGTTAATTGCGGCATCTGGATGGGCCGACGAGTAATTTACCGCGAGTCAGTTTCAATCCCTGATAGGGAGTTTGGTTAATTGCGGCTTTACAGATGTGATCTCTACTGTACCTATGCTCTTAAGTTTCAATCCCTGATAGGGAGTTTGGTTAATTGCGGCTCAAGATTGGGAGCCGGAAAGCGTGGCTGAACAAGGTTTCAATCCCTGATAGGGAGTTTGGTTAATTGCGGCTCGGCGGCTGGGGCGTGTCGGTGCCGGTGTCCGTGTTTCAATCCCTGATAGGGAGTTTGGTTAATTGCGGCCAGATTTTGGAGAAGTACAACATAAAGCCGAGCCAGTTTCAATCCCTGATAGGGAGTTTGGTTAATTGCGGCCCGCTGACTTTTGCTGAAGAAGAGATACTGCCAAGTTTCAATCCCTGATAGGGAGTTTGGTTAATTGCGGCACTAAACGCAGTCGGTACTTTTCAGCTAAGAGTGTTTCAATCCCTGATAGGGAGTTTGGTTAATTGCGGCATTATTGAAAATTATCATACAGAGTATACAGGTGTAGTTTCAATCCCTGATAGGGAGTTTGGTTAATTGCGGCTGCCACTTTCGGGCATCAGCAGGGAACAATCTAGAAAGGTTTCAATCCCTGATAGGGAGTTTGGTTAATTGCGGCCTTCCCGGTATCCTATGGCATCTCCCCCGGTGAGCGTTTCAATCCCTGATAGGGAGTTTGGTTAATTGCGGCTTTGACGGGGTGGAATGTTTAAATACAGAAGATTGGTTTCAATCCCTGATAGGGAGTTTGGTTAATTGCGGCAATCGGCTCTTTCAGATTTGAGCCTGTGGGAGATGTTTCAATCCCTGATAGGGAGTTTGGTTAATTGCGGCAAACAAAATGACTTACAGCAAATACGATCCAGAGTTTCAATCCCTGATAGGGAGTTTGGTTAATTGCGGCCCTTTGGATGGACTGCCCAATATCTCGATCACAAGTTTCAATCCCTGATAGGGAGTTTGGTTAATTGCGGCCCCATGAACAATCTTATCGCAATTACGCAGCAAGGCGTTTCAATCCCTGATAGGGAGTTTGGTTAATTGCGGCCCACCTGTCGAGCGCGATCGGGTGTTTGTCTTTAGTTTCAATCCCTGATAGGGAGTTTGGTTAATTGCGGCGGATTTAGATTTAGATTCTCACGCTAAGGCTGGGGCTGATCGTTTCAATCCCTGATAGGGAGTTTGGTTAATTGCGGCCCTAGTTGCCATTGCTTACTCCTTAAAAATTTTCGTTTCAATCCCTGATAGGGAGTTTGGTTAATTGCGGCTCAGATACTCTAGCTGCGTTACACTACTTTCTGGTGTTTCAATCCCTGATAGGGAGTTTGGTTAATTGCGGCTTAATTCGTTGTCGATGTCAGCGAGTACGCCACGTTTCAATCCCTGATAGGGAGTTTGGTTAATTGCGGCCTGGTTAATCCTTGGGTTGTTTGGCACTGTCTTAGCTTTGGTTTCAATCCCTGATAGGGAGTTTGGTTAATTGCGGCTTGTCGATTCAAAGGTGGTGGATTTCATGGTGGAGTTTCAATCCCTGATAGGGAGTTTGGTTAATTGCGGCTCGGCAATCCTGGGAGTCCATGAAAAGAGCCAATGCGTTTCAATCCCTGATAGGGAGTTTGGTTAATTGCGGCGGAGAAGAGCTAGAGAGGGGAGGGAAGGCTGGGAAAGTTTCAATCCCTGATAGGGAGTTTGGTTAATTGCGGCGTGCCGTGCTTGCGCTATATAGCCGATTGCCTAGTTTCAATCCCTGATAGGGAGTTTGGTTAATTGCGGCCGTCTTTGCTCCCGTTTTGTAATTGATTCGGATTCGTTTCAATCCCTGATAGGGAGTTTGGTTAATTGCGGCTGATTTGTTTGTATCGTATTTTTTGAGTATAGCGGTTTCAATCCCTGATAGGGAGTTTGGTTAATTGCGGCGTAAAAGCCTTGCCTCTGACGGTGAAGTATTAAGTTTCAATCCCTGATAGGGAGTTTGGTTAATTGCGGCCCAAAGCCAAATCAATGAAAAACATTAACCATAGAGTTTCAATCCCTGATAGGGAGTTTGGTTAATTGCGGCTTAGAAAAATAAAGGGGGACTTTCCCCCTTTTTCGTTTCAATCCCTGATAGGGAGTTTGGTTAATTGCGGCACAAGACGAGATTAAATCTCCTGTTTATTGGTCATGTTTCAATCCCTGATAGGGAGTTTGGTTAATTGCGGCCAAAAGACCCGCGGGGCAAGCGCCAGAAGGGAAGGTTTCAATCCCTGATAGGGAGTTTGGTTAATTGCGGCTATTCGGAGAGTCGATCGATTCCTAATTTTTTGAGGTTTCAATCCCTGATAGGGAGTTTGGTTAATTGCGGCTGGCGGTTCAGTTATTGAAGGCAAAAATTATTTGTTTCAATCCCTGATAGGGAGTTTGGTTAATTGCGGCGCGTTATTGACCTGCGTTATAGGTTAGTGTCCCTGGGTTTCAATCCCTGATAGGGAGTTTGGTTAATTGCGGCCTTAATGAAAAGCTCGATCGCCTTTACCACTGCTGAAGTTTCAATCCCTGATAGGGAGTTTGGTTAATTGCGGCAAATCGAAAAAGATGATTTTGGTCATGGCTTTAAGTTTCAATCCCTGATAGGGAGTTTGGTTAATTGCGGCTGGGGAGAGACCTGGAACGATTCTAAAAATAGATGTTGTTTCAATCCCTGATAGGGAGTTTGGTTAATTGCGGCTAAGGGGGCAGCCAACTTGTTCGGATGGGTCTACCGGGTTTCAATCCCTGATAGGGAGTTTGGTTAATTGCGGCCTGAGAAATTCCATCCTGCTTAGCCGCCGATCGCAAGTTTCAATCCCTGATAGGGAGTTTGGTTAATTGCGGCTCTTTCATATCCTCAGTCGGTGCAGTCTTTGAAGTTGTTTCAATCCCTGATAGGGAGTTTGGTTAATTGCGGCAGATGAGCTTGTGCTGCTCTCCAGCCAGCGAAATTGTTTCAATCCCTGATAGGGAGTTTGGTTAATTGCGGCGTGCCGGCGCTAGCGCCGGCCGCGCGAGGCACGAGCGCGTTTCAATCCCTGATAGGGAGTTTGGTTAATTGCGGCCCGGCACGTCTAGTTTATGCGCTTCTTCATCTTGAGTTTCAATCCCTGATAGGGAGTTTGGTTAATTGCGGCTTTGCAGATACCCACTTTTTGCACTTATCGGTATCGTTTCAATCCCTGATAGGGAGTTTGGTTAATTGCGGCTTCTGAGTTGTGTTGCCTGTAATCTCAGCCTGAATCGTTTCAATCCCTGATAGGGAGTTTGGTTAATTGCGGCTTATTGCTTGGGAATATTGGGACGCAGAATTAAAAGTTTCAATCCCTGATAGGGAGTTTGGTTAATTGCGGCATACCACTATCAAGCATTCCTTCTTGTAGCTTGGTTTGTTTCAATCCCTGATAGGGAGTTTGGTTAATTGCGGCAGCCGATCGCACTTCCCGCAGAAACCCCGGCACTGTTTCAATCCCTGATAGGGAGTTTGGTTAATTGCGGCTGCATAGCTTTAGTGCCATCCCAATCAACCATTTTTGTTTCAATCCCTGATAGGGAGTTTGGTTAATTGCGGCTAACTTGAAACTTGAAACCGCAACCAATCAATTTTGTTTCAATCCCTGATAGGGAGTTTGGTTAATTGCGGCCGAAATTACTTAATTTGATTGATGCTCTTCAAAAGGTTTCAATCCCTGATAGGGAGTTTGGTTAATTGCGGCCCAGAAGATTTTGGTGAGCATCCTGATGCAGCCGTTTCAATCCCTGATAGGGAGTTTGGTTAATTGCGGCGTTTTGCCCCGCGGTGGAGCTCAAAATGCTGGCTGGGTTTCAATCCCTGATAGGGAGTTTGGTTAATTGCGGCAGAGGAAGCTTGGGAGAACTTCGCAGAATTTCTGTTTCAATCCCTGATAGGGAGTTTGGTTAATTGCGGCATTTAATCACAGCCGCCAAAATCCAAGAAGCCCTAGTTTCAATCCCTGATAGGGAGTTTGGTTAATTGCGGCGCATCAGTGATTCCATGAATTTCTGTGCATCACGCTTTGGTTTCAATCCCTGATAGGGAGTTTGGTTAATTGCGGCTAGCTTGAGATATCAAGAGCCTCCAATAATGGCTCACGTTTCAATCCCTGATAGGGAGTTTGGTTAATTGCGGCGCGTAGCTCGCATCCCATTGGTGCGGCGAACATCGGTTTCAATCCCTGATAGGGAGTTTGGTTAATTGCGGCGGGCGGTGTTGCCGCAGGGCATAAGTCTTTGAGTGTTTCAATCCCTGATAGGGAGTTTGGTTAATTGCGGCCAGAAACGCAATGCCAACGAAAGAGCGTTTGCTGATGCTGTTTCAATCCCTGATAGGGAGTTTGGTTAATTGCGGCATTTTGGTAGGTACATATGCAGATGAGGGGTGACGTTTCAATCCCTGATAGGGAGTTTGGTTAATTGCGGCTATAAAAAAAATCAGTGGACAGGCTGGAATAAAGGTTTCAATCCCTGATAGGGAGTTTGGTTAATTGCGGCAATAAAAACTTTTCGATTCAGGATATACGGTAAAGCTTGGTTTCAATCCCTGATAGGGAGTTTGGTTAATTGCGGCCTGATAGGAAATATCTCCCAATTGCTTTAGCGGTGGGTTTCAATCCCTGATAGGGAGTTTGGTTAATTGCGGCTCTTCTATACCCACAAATTGAATGTCCATTAATCCGTTTCAATCCCTGATAGGGAGTTTGGTTAATTGCGGCGGCAGTAGTTTGGATGAAGCTGCAAGGTTGATCGTTTCAATCCCTGATAGGGAGTTTGGTTAATTGCGGCAGTATCTTCAATTGCAATTGATGCTTTTTGAATGGGAGTTTCAATCCCTGATAGGGAGTTTGGTTAATTGCGGCCTGGCTAGTAGATTTTCACTCTTTATACCCTCATATGGTTTCAATCCCTGATAGGGAGTTTGGTTAATTGCGGCAAGAATGGAATACCTGAAAGAAGCACTCTTGGTAAGGTTTCAATCCCTGATAGGGAGTTTGGTTAATTGCGGCCGCCCGTTCCAGAGGCTTTGCTGTATTTGGTTTTCAAGGTTCATTTGCGTCTGCATAAAACAAAAGTACCATTTCAGCCTTCGACTTGTCAATACCCAACTTTTCAGACAGCCCTCAAACCCTTGTCCCGCATAGATTTCAGCGATTGCGTCTACCATTTTATTGCTTGAAGGGCCTCTAACCCTTACAGCATCTACATTATAGCCCCCCAATTTAACACCTCGATTTTTACACCTACTCATAGACGCATTTTCCACCCAAAAACAGACATCAACCGATCACCACTTACCCAAAGCCCCCCAAACAGTACCCGAAACCACCCCCCAAATCGCCCCCAAACCAGCCCCCACGATCGCCCCCGCCACAGGCCCCAACTCCACCGGCACCCCAGCGCTAACAGCCGGAAACATCGCAGACACCCCCGCACCCAACACAGCACCCGCAAAAGTCCCCAAAAAACTACCCCAAATCGCCCCCAAACTCCCACCACTTACACCCGAAGGCTGAAACGAAATCGGCAACTTCGGCGCAAACCCGCAAAAACCCAACAAACCGCCAGAAACCACACCTCCAACAGAACCGACACCAGCCGCCACGATCGCCACACCCAGCAGCAAACGCGCAAACTCATCCACCGGCCGCATCTGGACACCGTACTGCTGCCAAACCACCAGCCCAGCCCCCAAAAAAACACCAGCCAGAGTCCCCACAAACGAGCCCCAGACCGCCCCCAAATACCCTCCCCGCCGGCCCCACACCCTCCCCACCGGCAGCGCCAGAGGAGGCTGAAAACTCGCCCAAACACAGCCCCAGACAGCACCAACCCCCGCCCCAGCCAAAATCCTCTCCCCGATCCCCGGAGTGCTATTAATCGCCCCAAACACCGCACCGCCGATCGCCGCCAACAAAAAAGCCCCCCAAGCCGCCCCCACCAAAACTCCCCCCCACTTCCGCCAAATTTGATTCGGCGACAAAGTAAAAACCCCCCACATCACCCCAAAAAAACAGCCCCAAATCGAACCAACAAAAATCGCCCCCAAAATAGCACTGCCGCCCTCAGCTATTGCCGAATAAATCCCCCCGATCGCCGCCAAACACAAACTACCCCAAACACCTCCCCAAGCAGCATCCTGAATAATGCGCTCAAACTTGCCCAGGGGAACCCGAGGCGCAGGAGTCCGACTCCGAGAAGACATTGGCATCGGTAGCAACGGCACTGCGTACTGGCCCATGGGGCGCGACAGGCCCGTGGCGGGCTGTTGCCGACGCACTGCGGGCTTGGGCACGACAGGCGGTGGTTGGGGCTTTTTACGCTTGGTTTTCGCGGGCTGCAAGTGCAATCCGTGGCTGATTGCTTGCCGCGAAGGAAACGGATCGCGCCCTTTCAGGAGTTTTGCCCGATCGCACCAAGGGCACCGACTGAGATGATTTCCGTATTTATGCTGACTGTTTTTGCTGCAAGTAACTAAAGCATCTTCCGCTTCCCGAATCGCATTCACCCAAGTTTTCGCATCCGGGCGCGCCGCAGGATTGCCGTGCCCTTCCTCAAAACAGCGGATAAACATCTGCCGCAGTCGGGGATGCAGCATCTCAAAAGGAGGCGCAGCGGGCATCGGGCGGTAGGGAATCCGTTTCGTACCTGTGGGGAAATGGCCCGATCGAATTCTCGCTTCCAAAGACGGCGGTTCATCGCTACCGAGATAAACTCCCGCAAACGGATGCGTACCTTCCATCAGCAATTGAAAAATTAATACCGCTAAACCGAACAAATCGTGCTCTGGAGATCGATCGATATCGCGGAAAGTCTGCCCCTGCAACTCCGGCGGCGTAAACTCCGGTTTCCCCACGGGACACCGATAAACGTAACCCGTATAAGGATCGCGGACTTGAAACGAATCCGTGTCCACCAGCGTTACCAGCGCCGTATCCGTCACGAGAATGTTCGACTCGTTTACATCGCCGATGACGTAACCCCTGACGTGGAGGGCATTTACAGCCGAGGCGAGGTTTCTGGCGGTACGGTGGAGGTAAAGATAGCTAAATAGCGGTTTTTGTTCGCGCCTGGTTTTGGGAGTGTAGAAAGTGTGTACCGGCATCACTTTGTTGACGCGTGGCATCACAAAACCGACGATTTTTTCGCGCCCGCCGACAGTATGCAGCAAATCGATCGGCCAAGCAATGGAAGCGTGCCCGGGTTCCGCGATCGGCGCATCCGGCGGCATACTGAACATGACTGTGAGTTTGTCGCCGTCTTCGTCTGTCGGTTTGTGGTAGATTTTTGCTACAAGGGACGAGTCTTGGGCGATCGGGTAGATGCGACCTTCACCCCCACTGGCGATCGCGTTTTTGGTGTCGATCGCAATCAGTTGTCCGCTAAATTGGCGCTGCAACTGCATAGAATTCGCTTAGGGTATGGGGGCATCAATCGATTTTAGATTTGAGATTTTGGATTTTAGATTAAAGAAAGCTACCCCACTGATAAATCCGTAATTCTATTTTATTGTGGGGAGTAGGGGTTGGGCAGGAGAGCCCGCCCTGGAAAATTCAGCAACAGGCTACGAGGGACTGTTCCACGATAATTCTATTTTATTGTGGGTTGGGCAGGAGAGCCCGCCCTGGAAAACTCAGCAACAGGCTAGGAGGGCCTGTTCCACAATAGTTCAATTTTATTGTGGGGAGTAGGGGTTGGGCAGGAGAACCCGCCCTGGAAAATTCAGCAACAGGCTACGAGGGCCTGTTCCACAATAGTTCAATTTTGCAGTTGTGCTTACAATTGATTGGGATCGATGCCCATTTCTCGGAGTCTTGCTTCCAAAGCTTGCGATCGCGATCGTTCTTGTTCCAGCAGCATTTCTGCCTGTTCGGCCCGCGCCTCGGCTTGCTGGATCTGTCGATCGAGTTCCACAAAACTTCTAAACGGTTCTCCAGAGGGCCCGAACATTTCGAGTCCTGTTTCTGATAATTGAAACCGCACTCCCAGTCTCGGACTTACCCAACCATCAATTTGTTCGATCTGTTCTAATTTTCCCTCAGCCCGCAACCATCCTATCAGTTCCAATTTTTCGGGATCGTACAAATAGTATTCTTCTACACCATAGCGTTCGTAAAATTGAAATTTTTGCATCATCGGAGTCAGACGATTTCCCCGCGACCAAATTTCAAATGCGACTTGTGGCGCAATATCATTTTCATACCACTGTTGATAGGAACCTCGATATCCTTTGGGGATGCCAAAAACTGCCATTACATCTGGTGCTTGAGACAGTTTGTTATTGCCTTCCACCGGATACCAAAGCAAGTCACCTGCTACAAAAACATTTGGATCGTCGGCAAACAGCAATTCTAAGTTTTCTTTAATCCAAACAATTAATCGAAACTGATCCGTATTGTTTGACATCGGTTCGCCGTTATCGTCGGGGTAGATGATATTTGATTTTTCGGGAGATTGCAGTTGTGTAACCATTGCTGTTTCCCCAATTTTTTTGACAATTTGATTTTATTTCAGTCGATCGCCTGTTTCCTCTTCCAGTTCGTCAACTGCGGTTTGGATAAAGTTATCCACCAACCAGTCGCGGGTACGCGAGAAATTGCTTCTCAACTCCAGGTACTGACTGCCTAGTTTTGCCTTAAAGTCTTTGGGGAAAATCTCTTTGGCCACTAACATATTTTTCCAGCGAGTTAGCTGGCTGGCGTTGCGTTCGGGAAAGCGGTTGTACAAATAGTCGATCGCGATCGCATCTAGAATATCCGCCCCCAGGATTTCCCGGCGTTTCACCTCGTTTTCTGGCCCTGTTTGTCGCCGCTGAGTTATCTCCCCATGCTGGCAAACATTTGGTTCAATCAAGTGCTGAATCAGCCAGTTTTCTGCACGAAAAAAATCGCGATCGAATTCTAAGTAAATCGCGCCAAACAAAGCTTCACAAGTCTCCGAAAAAACTCTATTGCGATCGCTTTCTTCTGTTTCTCTCCCATTCCATACGCGCCAACTGAGTTCGTTGAATTTCAGATTTTGTGCAAAATCCGCAAGTTTTTTGGGTTCTGCTAAACGAGCTTTTAAGGTTGAGATAGCATCGGGATCTAGTTCGGGATATTCGCGGTAGAGGTAATCGGTAACAATAGCACCGAAAATCGCTCCCCCTAGGAGTGACAGGCGTTGGTACTTAACCTCTTGCCAAGCGGGAGACTCCTCCGGGCGATCGGAGTAATAGCTGGTAGAGGAACGGCAATTTAAGGCAATTTCCAGCAGTTTTGTCTGCTGAAAGCTGGAAAGGTCGATCGCTGCTTTGACTGCTTCAATATCTACCTTTTTATTTTTTATTAGCTCTAATTCTTCTTCACATTTTCCCCACTTTTCCAACCAATCACCGCCCGCGTCTTCCACATACAAATCCACAAAATCTACCCCGTAATTCATCCATTCATCCTGCATTTTTCTGGCTGCTTCCAGTTCTTCCCAGACTTTTTGCAAGTTATTTTCAACGGTATGTGTACCTTGTACTGTCATAGTATTTGATTTTGATGTAATTAGATTTTATTTCCAACAATTTCACCGCAATTAAATCAAATCTCAATTCAATTTAGGCAGACTTGCTAGTTATTTCACCCGATTGATTGCTGCGGTAAATGTTCCCATTGCTTAGCCTTCGTATCAAGCACCTCTTGCCTGTGTCTGGCAAACCCCTCCCGGAGACAGAAAAGGGGAGGAAAAATCTTGCTCTGTTTTCCCTTTTCCAGAATCTGTCTGGGGACTAGGCTGTTGCCCTTCTCGAAAATTGTGCAATATGTGAGTTAGTCAAATTTTTTTTCACAGAGTTTGGAGCAGTCGAACTATTCTCAGCAGCAGATATGCTTGATTTACGGGAACTTGAGGTAACGACCTGCGGGCAAATTATCACTATTATATAATGCTATATTAACTAACTGATTCAGGAAATTTGCATCGTTTTTATCATAACTTAAAAATAATCCTCTGTCAATCCCCCAATCTTGAAGAGTTTGTTGCCAATTATGATATTTTTGTTCAGAGAATTCATCCGAAAGAGTTGTGACTTGAATGCAGAGGGGCTGCTGTTGGCGGCTACTAACGATCGAATCGGTTGCCATAGAAAGATCTGCAACATATCGATACAAAACAGTGCCTTGGCGATCGACTATTCGGGCTGCGATCGCTCGAATGACGAGATCGTCAGCCGGATCGAATTGGCCGGCCTTGAGTTTTTGTTTCCAGATGTAAAATTTGCGATCGTTTTCGCTCAGCCATTTAGGAAATAGATAGCTGTACCAATACCTTTCCCCCGGCGTCATTAACTCAAACGCGGCTTGCTGTTCTCTTTCCGAAGGTAGAGATTGAACTGCCAGCCAAACCTGAGAATCTCGGATAAGCTGCAGCAAAAAAGCCATCACAAATTTTTTAGCAGTTAGCGAACCGGGTTTAACATCTTTCACCCAGCGATTGATTTCATCCAATCTTCTCGCCAAACTCGGATCTATTGGATCTGCGGCGCTAATTAGGGAGTTGAGCTTATCCTTAATCTCTTGTGCTTGCAAACGACGACCTACTGTACAGACTAAAGCAGAATTGTTGACACCTCGATTTTATTATAGAACCGCGCCAAATTTTCACCGCTGATGAGGTTGAACGCATTAGACTTGTTGCAAAATTCAGAATCGGAAATTTTTAACCGCAGATCGACGCCAATTCACCCAGATGGGTATTGGCTGTGGCAAAATGTTTATTTTTAATTGTCCTGTGCCTCCGAACTCGAAAAAGTTGCTAGCAATAATGTTAAGTCATCATCGGTGCGTTCGGAAACGCGGGGCGATCGCAAAAATGACTCTAACTGCTGTTTCGCATCTTCTTCTTCTTTCCACTCGCCCGAAAACCGAAACAAAGGCGCAAAAAACGGCTTGTGCGGCGTGCCTTCTGGGATTTTGAGGGCTAGCATTTGCAACCCGTCGGAAAACACGGCTAAGTGCTGCAGTTTTTCCCGCAGTACCTGAAATTGCGCTGTTTCAATTGCATTCGGCGAAATCAAAAAGATAGTTTCGTTGATGTATTCGCCACAGGGGGGTACTGTCAGGGCGATCGCATTTCCTGCACTATCACCTGCTACCGCCGCACCGTCGCCGATTTGAGCAACGGCGATTAATTCCGGCGTAGCAACAACAGCAATTAAAGTGCAGGCTAAATCTCTCGCAGCCACTTCCCGCACTGCCGCTTCTGCTTCCACCTGCGCCCGCGCAACTTGCAGTGATGCTGTCAAGAATACCTGCCATTCATCGTCATTTTGAGGCAGCCTTTCCTGTTGCTGGCAAATCGTTTCGACAACCGCTTCCACAGCAATTTTTGCCCCAACTTCTGCGAGTGCTGCCGAGCCCGCACCATCGGCAACCGCTGCCGCTAAAACACCGTTTGGCAAGAGACGCCAGCAGTGGGCATCTTGACAAGGCTGCGATCGTTTTTCGTGGCTCGTACCTATCACCGATGCCGCTACAACTTGCCAATTAAAGGATGAATTCTGCATTAATAACTCTTTAACTCAAAACTTCGTAAATTCACAACTATGCAAAGTCTGGACGGGTTTATTTATCCCTAATTAGGTAGGGCGATGCACACCACACTTTACTAATTTGGTAGGGCGATGTACACCACACATTACCGCTTGTCACATACTAATGACCAATGACCAATGACCAATGACCAATGACCAATGACCAATGACCAATGACTAATGACTAAACAGTTCCCCATCCGGGTGGGGGCAGTGCTACTTGTTCATCAATTTTTGAGTGAGAAACTCTCTGCATACTAGCCGACAGCCAGATGAACATCTCTCTAAAGTCTAATCCTCTCAATTTTACAGGCGTGCGCTCGACAATTTGCGCGAGACGAGGAATATTAGCACCTTCCACTCCGACTGCAAAAAATGCCACGCGCTTGTTAATTTCTTCCTCTTTAATCCGCTGTGCTGCTATTTCCACAACATCGTCGGATTCACCTTGAGGTTCGCCGTCAGTAATCATAAATACCCACGGGCGGTAGTAGGTAATGCCGTTGTTGCGGTATTCCGATTTGCGGGCCGCAATGGTATCTAATGCTAGCTGAATGCCGGCGCCCATGTGGGTTTGTCCTTGAGCTGTCAGCAGTGGCGTCTCGAACTGGTCGGCGGTAACGAAGTCTTGCACGATTTTGATTTGATTGTCAAATGAAATAATCGCGACTTCGACTCGCTTTTTAGCTAGTTCGTCTTTAATTAGGTCATTCCTAAAAATTTCCAGCCCCTCATTCAAGGCATCTATGGGTGCGCCTTGCATGGAGCCGGAGGTGTCCAGCAGGAGGACGCAGGGACAGCGCGGCTCTGGGTTTTCGGCAAATTCTACGGCTTCGTCTAGTCTCATGGTTCGGGGTTGACCTGGGAGTGGCTCGATTTCTAGGTTTGTTACTTTCTACCCTAGCAAGTAGGTGACATATTTAACTCAATCTGCCCGCTGGCGATCGTATTTTACCATTTACGTGAATCGATTTTTGATTTTTGATTGTATATTTTAGATTTTAGAATTGGATGTCTGCCGTCAAAAAAACAAAATTCTTCCTGCCTGTGGTAATATAGGCTAATAGTATTACTGCAAAATAAGGATAAATCTTATGATTGCAACAGTCACACAGCAATTAACCTTTGACCAATTCCTTGTAGAATGTCCAGAAGATGGACGTTATGAACTGGTAAATGGAGAAATAGTAGAGATGAATTCCACAAGAAATCATGATGATGTTGCTAATTTCCTGTTATTTGGCTTCAACGATGAAATCCGGCGACTAAATTTGAATTATGTAGTCAACACTACAGCCGTTATCAGAACTGTAAGTAAAGCCGGCATCGAACAAGGGCGGAGACCGGATGTCAGCGTCATCGATCGCGATTTGTGGCGATCGAACCGTTCTGCTTATGCTGCAATGCGGGAACCAATTCAACTGGCAGTGGAAGTAACATCAACAAATTGGGAGGACGATTATATAGACAAATTGGACGAATATCGGCGCCTCGGAATTCCTGAGTATTGGATTGTCGATTATTTAGCAATTGGCAGCAGGGAATTTCTGGGAAATCCCAAAATTCCAACTGTATTGGTTCACCTTTTGGATGCAGATGGCAATTATCAAAGAAGCGCGTTTAAAGGCAGCGAACGAATTGTGTCGCGGACTTTTCCCGAATTAACGCTGACAGCAGAAGATGTGATGAATGTTTAACTTCGGTTAATCCAGCTACCCAGACTATTATCCCTAAAAAATTACTAAAAATATGAAATCTATTTCTGATAATAAACTTTCTAATCAAAAAGCTATTAGTCCTTGGAGTTACAAACCTTGGTGGTGTCAGCCTTGGTCGATTCTTTTAACTGGTACTAGCCTGATTAGCGGTAGTTGGTTTTTATTAAAAACTGTTTGGATAACGGTTTTAGTCGCGATTCCTTTATTAGCTTGGATGGGCTTTTTCTTGTTAGTTTGGCCGAGGTTGATGCTGTCTAGCGGAGTTTTGGATTCCGATGCAGATTAGGTTTTGGTGACGCGCACCTTATGTTTAGGGTAAGGTGCGCGGTCATTGGTGTGAACTTAACGTTAAACCCTCAGTCCGGCAGGGTTTGAAACAACAGCCTCAAAGCGAAAGTCCTCGCTATGAAGACTAATGAGTTCTTCAGTCCTCTTTGAGAGGACTTTCGCTATCAGACAGGGAATTCATTCCCTGGCGGACTGCCGGGTGAGCCGGAGGACTGGCGGACTAAAAGCTTCAGTTGACACTAATAGTGCGCCCTGCACACCCTACCTTTGAGTGTTTCCCAGTCTAGGCTTGCGGGTAATAGTCTTGAATTGCTTTTACTTCCATCGGGTGAGATTTGAGCGATCGAATTCCCGCTGCTGTCGCTTTGGCACCGGCTATTGTGGTAATAATCGGGATTTTGTAAGTCAAAGCTGTGCGGCGGATAAAGATTCCGTCGGCCCGGGATTCTTCGCCGGAAGGTGTGGTGATAATTAGTTGAATTTTCTCATTTTTGATCGAATCCAACAAATTCGGCCGCCCTTCGTGCAGTTTCAATTCCAAATCTACCTCTAAACCTTGCTCTCGCAAAACTTTGCGTGTCCCGTGAGTTGCGACTACTCGGAAACCCAATTCTAAGAATTCCTTGACAACGGGTACAACTGCTAGTTTGTCCCGATCGCGCATCGAAACCAACACGGTTCCAAACAGCGGCATCATTTGTCCAGCACCTAATTGAGCTTTGGCAAATGCTTTACCAAAATCGGTGTCAATTCCCATGACTTCGCCGGTCGATCGCATTTCTGGCCCTAACAAGGTATCAGTTCCTGGGAACTTAGCAAAGGGCAATACAGCTTCTTTTACCGAAACATGAGTGGGTATAATCTCTTCAGTAAAACCCAAAGCTTCTAGAGTTTTGCCAGACATGACTCGCGAGGCCATTTTTGCTAAGGGAACTCCGATCGCCTTGGAGACAAAAGGCACTGTTCGAGAAGCGCGCGGGTTAGCTTCCAAAATGAAAACTTCTTCCCCTTGAACGGCAAATTGAATATTCATCAACCCGATTACTTTCAGGGATTTTGCTAATTCTACAGTCCAGCGACGGATTGTTACCAAAGCTGCATCAGAAAGTGTTTGGTAAGGGATAGAACAAGCAGAGTCGCCGGAGTGGATTCCCGCTTCCTCAATGTGCTCCATAATACCGCCGATCGTCACATTGCCAGTAACATCGGCGATCGCATCGACATCAACCTCGATCGCATTCTCCAAAAACTTATCAATTAAAATCGGATGATCGGGTTCTACCAGCACGGCATAGGTCATGTAACGTTCCAATTCCGTATCGGAATAAACAATTTCCATGGCTCGGCCGCCTAATACGTAACTCGGTCGCACCACTACCGGATAACCTATGCGTTGAGCTACTATTAAAGCATCCTCAAAACTACGGGCCAAACCGTTAGCAGCTTGCTGAATATCCAACTCGCGCAGAATCTTTTCAAATCGCTCCCTGTCTTCAGCAGTATCAATGGAATCCGGCGAAGTACCCCAAATTTTTGTTTGTACATCGGGGTGATTTTCGAGGGCTTTTTGTAAAGGAAGCGCTAATTTCAGTGGGGTTTGTCCGCCAAACTGAATAATTATTCCCTCTGGATTTTCGGCTTCGATGATGTTGAGAACATCTTCTTTTGTTAGCGGTTCAAAATACAGGCGATCGCTCGTATCGTAATCCGTCGAAACCGTTTCCGGGTTCGAGTTGACCATAATTGTCTCAAAGCCATCTTCTCCTAGGGAATAGGAAGCGTGACAACAGCAGTAATCAAACTCAATTCCCTGTCCGATCCGGTTGGGCCCGCCACCTAAAATCATCACTTTTCGCTTGGTAGAAGGCAAAACTTCCGACTCCGGCGCGAGACTGTGGCCCACAGGCGAAACTTTCTTTTCTTCATCGCCCAATTCCCAAATAGCCGCACCCGCTTCGTAGGTGGAATAATAATACGGTGTAAACGCTTCAAATTCAGCGGCACAGGTATCGACTGTTTTGTAAATCGGAATGACGCCTAACTGTTTGCGGTAAGCGCGAACTTGATCTTCCGATGTTTTGGTGGCGTAAGCAATTTGGCGATCGCTAAAACCCAACTGCTTTACTTCAAACATTGTCTCTTTTGTCAACTGTTCCAACCGCGTTCGTTTCAAGAACTTCTCAGTTTCCAGCAATTCCTGCATTTTATCCAAAAACCAAGGATCGATTCCTGTAAACTCGAAGATATCTTCCACCGACATTCCCATCATCATCGCGTGGCGAACTGTAAAAATGCGATCGGGATTTGGCGTCCGCAATCCGGCGCGAATTTGTTCCAAACTCGGCAACTTTTCCGGTTTGTCGCAGCCGAAACCCGCGCGGCCTGTTTCCAATCCCCGCAGGGCTTTTTGGAAGGATTCGTTGAAGCTGCGCCCGATCGCCATTACCTCCCCAACTGACTTCATTTGCGTTGTCAGAGTCGGTTCGGAACCGGGGAACTTTTCAAAGGCAAATCGGGGAATCTTCGTCACCACGTAGTCAATTGTCGGCTCAAAAGACGCCGGAGTTTTCTTGGTGATATCGTTGGAAATTTCGTCTAGGCTGTAACCTACCGCTAATTTTGCCGCCATTTTGGCAATAGGGAAACCAGTTGCTTTCGAGGCCAAGGCGGAGGAACGGGAAACCCTAGGGTTCATTTCAATAACGATGAAATCTCCGTTGACTGGATTGACGGCAAATTGAATGTTGGAACCGCCGGTTTCAACTCCGATTTCGCGAATAATTTTCACCGAAGCATCTCGCAGGCGCTGATATTCTTTGTCTGTGAGAGTTTGCGCCGGGGCGACGGTGATCGAATCGCCGGTGTGGACGCCCATCGGGTCGAGATTCTCGATCGAACAAATAATCACTACATTATCTGCCAAATCTCGCATTACTTCGAGTTCGTACTCTTTCCAACCAATCAAAGATTGTTCGATCAAAATTTGCGAGACTGGACTGGCATCAATCCCGCCTTGTGCCATTTCTTCAAATTCTTCTTGATTGTAAGAAATGCCGCCTCCCGTGCCGCCCATTGTAAAAGCAGGACGAATAATTAACGGATAACTGCCGATTTGGTGACCAATGGCTTTGGCTTCGTCGAGAGTGTTGGCAATTCCCGAAGGGCAAACGGCGACACCAATTCGCGCCATCGCTTCCTTAAATAATAGCCGATCTTCTGCCATTTCAATTGCTGGCAATTTAGCACCAATCAACTCGACGTTGTATTTTTCTAAAACGCCATTTTTAGCGACGGCAACTGCTAAATTTAGCGCCGTTTGACCGCCCATAGTCGGTAAAATTGCTTGAGGTCTTTCTTTAGCGATGATTTGTTCGAGGATGGCCGGCGTTAGAGGTTCGATGTAAATGCGATCGGCAGTTTCCGGATCGGTCATAATCGTTGCCGGGTTGGAATTCACCAACACTACTTCAAAACCTTCTTCTCGCAAAGCTTTGCAAGCTTGTGTCCCTGAATAGTCAAATTCGCACGCTTGACCGATAACAATTGGGCCGGAACCAATGAGAAGAATCTTTTTTAAGTCTTGACGACGGGGCATAGGTTCGTAATTGGTAATTGGACAAGGTTGAGGATTAATTGATATTTTGCATCACTCTTAGAAACAGGCTTTCTAAGCTGTTCCCCCAAAAGCTTACTCAAAAAAGTGCAAGTTTTGTTGTTAATTTGAAATTGTGCACCATTCTCAGCCTTTTGGAAGCAGAACCTAGCAACTCCGGCCCACAGACACCCCCAGCTAACCAGAAATATTGATGAGAAAAGGGTGCAGTCGATCGGTAAATCAAGACTATTTTAAGTGTTGCGGTCAAATCGTGTTCTAAAATACACAATCCATTTATTCCGCCAGATTAATCATTGTAGGGACACTCCAAGAAGCCATTGGTGTCAACTTAACGTCAAACCCAATCACAGACTGTTGTTTGAGTATTAAATCTAGATCCCCCCTAGCCAACCCCTACTCCCCTTAAGAAGGGGGGGACAAGAGTCTTCTCAAAGTCAACCCCTACTCCCCAACAATCAGGGGGATTTAGGGGGATCTAGACTTAGCTAAAAGCTAGATTTATCAATGGTTTCAGGCGATTGTTGACACAACGAAAGACACGGTTTCCCTACCGTATTTCACCCTATTTTTAGGCTTTGCGCGATCGGCGAATGAGTACGCTTATAACTTGTCCCGGCTGTGCGCCTCGCTGGGGCGGACTCCAATCCCCGACGGCGGCAAATCCCAGTCGGTACAAGGTGTGGATGGTTTCTAACACGGCGGCGCGGGAACCGACAACCGTTATCCGCACGACTTCCTGTTCGGATACTGCTGAGTCGTCATTTGGACGCGCGGAAAAGTTATCGTCAGGCACGAATTCCTGTGACATAATATGATCTCCTGGTTTTTGGTTTTCTAGGAAAACCCAAAAACCCAGCCGCCCCGCACGTTAACACAGAGCAGGGCGGCTACAGAGAATGTTAGAATTCTCCATTAGCCTCCATACTGCTTACTCAGTTTGGCGGTAGCTGTCCATTGCTGCTGGTAACAGCTTTGGGCAGTGCAACTAGATTTTTGAGCGACGCGGGCTGCTTCCTCCTTGAGGAAAGCAGCCTTATTTTCACAGCGTAGCCGCAGAGGGGGGCCGCCGTCAATCGATTTTAGATTTTAGATTTTAGATTTTAGATTGGGGTTTTCCTCCTGCAACTCAATCGATTTTAGATTTAAGATTTAAGATTGAGATTTTCCTGCAACAACTCTCTGGTCTCTCCCACCCTCCCCTTCTCCCACTCTCCCACTCTCCCCCTCTCCCCCTCTCCCTCTCCCCCCCTCTCCCTCTCCCTCAATCCAACCCACTAGATGAGGGAATGCGCCGAGGAAGGGGTAAAATATGGAATCGTTCCAAAAGCTTAAAATCAAAAATCTAAAATACAGATATGCCTACAACTCAAGTGCGAATATTCCTTGCACCTGCTGCTTGAAGGCAACCACATCAATTTTTGATTTTTGATTTTTGATTGTCCTCCAACAACTCTCCCCATCTGCTATGCCTAGAACACCAAGCGAATATTCCGTACACCTGCTGCTTGATGGCGGCCACCGCGAAGAAGTGCGTTTCGCAACCCTGCAAGATTTTCAAAAGTGGTACAGCAGTACGCTGGTGCCGAAACAAGATTCAAGAGAATTTCTTAACGTCCCGATTAAAAATATTCAAGGCGAATACATGGTAGTTCGGCCTACCAGTGTTCTCGCAATTCGCGTAGAACCGATATTTACTTCTAGCGTCGAACGATACGATGAATAAGGAAAATAATCAATTGAGTAGGGAAGATTGGAAATTGAGCAAGATTTTTCGCTATCAGCTATTAGCGATCGCCTGTTGCGTTTTGGCGATCGCTTTTTCGGTGCCAGCCGTTGCAGTTCCGTCGCTGCAACCAATTAGTATAAATCAATTGCAAGCGAGTGAGTTGGAGTCGATCGCCTTTGACGCTCAAATCTGGGGCGAAAATGGCAAACCGGGCGATAAAGAATTGCTGTTAAGGTCGATCGACCACAGCCTGCGCTATCTCAATACATCAGCCGCCGCCACTGCTTACAGCCGCTATCCAGTAGCAGGAGTTACGCGCGATCAAGTCCGCCGTTCCCTCGATCGATTCCGCCAATTAGTTGTCAGTTCCACAACCCCAGCACAACTTCAGGAATCTGTCAAGCGCGAATTTGTATTTTACAAATCCACGGGCAAAGACGGCAAAGGAACAGTAGCATTTACAGGTTATTTCGAGCCGACTTACGCAGCATCTCGGACGCCGAATTCCGAATACCGTTATCCCCTGTACCGGATGCCGCCAAACATGGCATCTTGGCCGAAACCTCACCCGACAAGATTGCAATTAGAAGGCGCAGATGCTTTGCAGGCAAGTAAAGGATTGCTGCGAGGATTAGAATTAGTTTGGTTGCGCGATCGATTCCAAGCATTTCTCGTGCACGTCCAAGGTTCTGCGAGATTGCAACTAACAGATGGTAGCGAGATGACCGTCGGTTTTGCAGGCAAAACCAGTCACAGTTATACAGGAGTCGGACGAGAATTAGTTAAAGACGGAAAGTTTACTTTAGAAGAGTTAACTTTGCCGAAACTAAGGGAATATTTTACCAACTTTCCCGCAGATATGAACAAATATTTGCCGAAAAATGAAAGCTTTGTATTCTTCCGGGATAGTAATGGAGCTCCAGCCACAGGAAGCATTGGAGTGCCAGTAACTGCCGAAAGGTCGATCGCCACGGACAAAGCCTTAATGCCACCAGGTGCGCTAGCATTAATTAGTACAAAACTCCCTTATCCGAATGCGGCAGGACAACTCGAACAAAATGCCGTGAATCGGTACGTTTTGGATCAAGATACTGGCGGCGCAATCAAAGGCGCGGGGAGAGTTGATGTATTTATGGGAACGGGGGATTTAGCGGGCGATCGGGCCGGTTATATCAACTCAACAGGAGAACTGTATTATCCGCTTTTAAAGTAGGAACAAAGCGAGTGGCCAGAAACCGGGTTTTTACAAAAAATATTCGCGATAATCCGCAGATTAGGAAAAAACCCGGTTTCTTCGATATTCACTCTATCTACGGTATTTGGTAATATGGGTTAGTTGGTTGGGTAGGGGCGGGTTTATAAATATTTGGGATGGGAATTATAGATTGTGGGCGAACCCGCCCCTACGGTATTTGATAATAAAATAATACATCTAAAATAGCAAAATTGGTAGGGCGGGTTAGCCGAAATTTATATCATCAAATAGCATAATTCATCAACCCGCACCCACCGATCCCAGATACTCAAACACCCGCCCCTTTCCCATCGCAGATACCGACAAACCTGTCCGCATTCGTATAAAATAGAAACAACCCAACCCATCCCCACAAATGCTAAACAAAATTTGGCAATTCCTCAAACGACTCATCCAGCGCCTATTAGGAACCGCACCCCCACCACCGCCGCCACCACCTGCGCCCCGCCCCACCCAAACTGACGCGGAATACGAGTCGAAATTCATGGAAATCCTGGAAGGGGTGAATGTCGGTTGGAGTCGAGGAGATGTAGCGGGATTCTTAATCGCAAAACGCCTTAAAGATGGTGAATTGGCTGCTTGGCTGCGACGGTTTGGGACTCGATTGTTAGAGGGGGAAAACCTGCAGGGCGGGCACGGGGGCACCGCCCCTACGGATGCGGTGGCATCGCTTCAGGAATTGGCGCAGCGGCTGGTTTTGTTAGGTAGAATTGGCAGCGGGGAATTGTCAGAGGTGGCGAGGAGAATTGGGCGGGAGATATTGACACGGTTTCCGCTGCCGGAGGTTGAGGAGGAGGAGACAAAGGGGATGGTAATTGAGGCGGTGTTTGTTGGGGATGGTTTGGGTTTTTCTGGGGAAGGGAACCGCAGAGGCGCTGAGGCTGCGGAGGCAGAATCGGAAGTTAATGTAGAGGCGAAAGCGTGGTGCGATCGAGGGAATGAGCAGTATAATTTAGGAAGATTTGAAGATGCGATCGCATCTTATACCCAGGCAATTGCTCTCCAACCAGACTATCACGATGCTTTGCACAACCGAGAGGTAGCGCAACGTAAGTTAGGCGAAATTAAATAGGCGAACTCGCTGGTATCCATAATTTTTGCTAGGAATTGCGATCGGTATGATAGTATTAATAATTAACCCATTTTTTGTCGCTAAGTATTATAGACTAAAATAGAAGTTGGAGGATTTAAATTATCACTACAAACTTACTTGGTAATGTGTACAGTCCGCACCTTAAAATATGTTTATCCTATGAGGATTAATCCCAAATCCTTGCATCCAAAACTCAAATCGAATGACACAAGTAATCGGCATTGACTTAGGCGGAACCGCAATTAAACTCGGCAGATTTAGCGAAGACGGCATTTGTCACCAATCCTTAACTGTTCCAACTCCTCAACCGGCAACGCCAGAAGCCGTTTTAGCTGCGATGACCGATGCTATTTTACAACTGAATCCGGTGGAAAATGCTGTAAGTGCGATCGGCATCGGCACTCCAGGCCCTGCAGACGCCGCCGGCCGCATAGCCAGAGTAGCAATTAACCTCAAAAACTGGCATAACGTCCCCCTCGCTGACTGGTTGGAAGCTAAAACCGGACTGCCGACAATATTAGCAAATGATGCCAACTGTGCCGGATTGGGAGAAGCTTGGTTGGGCGCAGGAAGGCACTTTAAAGACCTAATTTTAATAACTTTAGGTACAGGAGTCGGCGGTGCAGTTATCCTAGACGGCAAACTATTTGTAGGTCATCAAGGCGCGGCCGGAGAACTAGGATTGATTACTATAAATCCCGACGGCCCGGAGTGCAACAGCGGCAATCGCGGTTCTTTAGAACAGTACGTTTCGGTGCAAGCAATTCGCCGCGAAACGGGTTTGGAACCGCTAGAATTAGCAAATCTAGCTAAGTCGGAAGATGCCAAAGCTTTAGAATTTTGGCAAAATTACGGGCGCTATCTGGGTATCGGTTTGGCAAGTCTCATTTATATTTTGACGCCGGAAGCTATTATTATCGGCGGTGGAATTAGTGCAGGTGCAGAATTTTTCTTGCCGAAGGTTCGACAAGAAATTGAGCAACGTGTACTGCCGAGTTCTCGCGAGGATTTACAGTTATTGGTGGCTGAATTGGGCAATCAAGCAGGCATTGTAGGGGCAGCAAAATTAGCTTGGCAGCTTGTTCAATAGTTAAAATTTCAAAAAGCAGCGCAGTTTATTGCGCTTTTTTCATATCTAAACTTAGGGTGCAACCTAAGCACCTTACCCCAAAAAAAAATAAAATGAATGTTAGGATTTACTAAAAATAGTCTTCCTTCCTCCTTCATTGTTCATACTTATAACTAATGACTAATGACTAATGACTAATGACTAATGACTAACAACTAACGACTAATGACTAATGACTAACAACTAATGACTAATGACTGCTTCATGGCAGAGATTGTCCAGTGGTATTTTTAATGTATTCCTGAATTTCTTGATAAGTTTCCGGGTTGTTTTGGCGCAGGATAATAATATTAGTTGCGCTGTCCGGCAGGCAAAAGCTTAGCCGACCGTTCTGTTCGCAAGCAAAAGAGCTAATTCGACTCATATCGATCGCAAATTCTTTGCGGTCATAATGAATTTTAATCCACGAACCTCTCGAATTGCGATCGATGGTTTTTTTGAGGTAATCGAGAACTTGCTTGTAAGCCTCAGAATTGCCTTGGGGATTGAGGATAATCGGCTGACTGCTATTAGGCAGCCAAAAGGTGAGACGCTTGTTATCCAGTTCGCTAGAAAAAGCACTAATAGTGTCAAGGTCAATTATGTATGTACTTTTCTCATAAGTAATTTTGCTCCAATAAGCCACAAAGCCTCCTCAAACCTGTGTTTCCTGGTATTTTAGGATAGTTTGACAACTCATACCATTTTAGATTTTAGATTTTAGATTTTAGATTGGGCATGACTGATGACTATCGGGGTTGGGAAGTTGCCTAAAGTTACATTTTTTTTTACTGGTATCACCATTGAAATCCAAGCTAAAAAGTTAAGTAAAAATATCAGCATTTTTACCCAATACGCTTGGGTTAAAACTATTTATTCCGGGCGAGATCCCCCTAAATCCCCCTTCCCAAGGGGGACGCAAGAGTAAGTTCTTGTCCCACCCCCTACTCCCCTTTGTAGGGGCGGTGCCCCTGTGCCCGCCCTAGGCGCCAGGGGATCGAGCTTAACTGAACCGTATTGCATTTTTACCTTCTGCCTTCTCCCTTGTGGTACTAGCCCCCCAGCCCTAGCATAGGGGTTGGGGGGGAGGTTTTTCACTCGTTGAGAATGCTGCCCGATATCTAGTCCGATAAGTGCAACCCCTATCAAATCCTATTGGTCTGTTGGGCGGGTTTTGTAATGTCGATTGCCGGGGCGATTTGAATATTGTGTACTCTGAACCGCCCCTACAGACATCTAATATATCAGAACTAATCGATCGCACATGATATGAGATCAGTTTGCTGCAACTTTCTCGGCCACCAAGTCGCGATCCTCATCTTCTAAAACATCCTGCTTTCCCTGGATGCTAGCGGCCTGGATAAACCCTTGAAACAAGGGGTGGGGGGCGCTAGGTCGAGATTGGAATTCGGGGTGAAATTGGCAGGCTATGAAAAAGGGATGGTTGGGAAATTCGATCATTTCTACCAAGCGGCCGTCTGGAGATGTACCGGAGACTGCATAACCTGATTCTAAGAAAAGATTGCGGTAGGCGTTGTTAAATTCGTACCGATGGCGGTGCCGCTCGTAAATCACTTCTTTCTGATAAAGTTTGAAAGCTAGCGTGTCTGGGTTGACACGGCACGGATACAAACCCAGTCGCATTGTACCGCCCAAATCGACTACATCTTGCTGTTCTGGCAATAAATTAATTACCGGATTTGCTGTATCTGGGTTAAATTCAGCGCTGTTGGCATCCTCTAGTTGAGCGATGTTGCGCGCCCATTCAATCACAGCACACTGCATCCCCAAACACAATCCCAAAAATGGAATTTTGTGGTGTTTAGCATATTCGATCGCCGCTATTTTGCCGTCAACTCCCCGAACCCCAAAACCTCCGGGTACAAGAATGCCGTTGATACCTTTGAGATAATTATCGAGGTTTCCCGATTCTAAATCTTCTGAGTTAATCCAGTGTAAATTCAGGTCGCAGCCGATCGCAATTGCCGCGTGCCGCAAAGCTTCGACCACCGAAAGATAAGCATCGTTCAACCGCACGTATTTGCCAACTAAAGCAATATCAATTTTGTGATTGGGACTGTAAAGCCTGTTGACTAAAGTTTGCCACTGATGCAAATCTGGCTGGCGATGTTCGAGTTGCAGCAAATTGAGCGTTTGTTCCGCCAAACCTTCCTGTTCCATCATCAGCGGCACTTCGTAGATACTTTTAGCATCTTGAGCGGTGATGACACATTCTTCGGGGACGTTGCAGAATTCCGACAATTTCTGTTTCATGCCCAAAGACAGCGGGCGATCGCACCGACAGACTAAAATATCTGGTTGAATGCCGATCGACCGCAATTCCTTCACCGAATGCTGAGTCGGTTTAGTTTTCATCTCCCCAGCCGAAGGAATCCAAGGTATCAGCGTGACGTGCATATACACAACATTTTGCCGACCGACATCCTTGCGAAACTGGCGAATTGCCTCCAAAAACGGCAAAGATTCAATATCTCCCACCGTTCCGCCGATTTCCGTAATCACCACATCGGGATTGGTATTTTTTGCTACCCGGTGAATTCGATCTTTAATCTCGTTAGTAATGTGCGGAATCACCTGCACCGTGCTCCCCTGATACTCACCGCGGCGTTCTTTGTTAATCACCGCTTGATAAATGGAACCCGTGGTGACGCTATTGAGGCGAGACATGGAAGTGTCGGTAAAACGCTCGTAGTGCCCCAAATCCAAGTCAGTTTCCGCACCATCTTGCGTGACAAAGACTTCTCCGTGCTGAAACGGGCTCAGAGTGCCGGGGTCAACGTTAATATAGGGGTCTAGCTTCAAAATCGAGACTGAATAGTCCCGCGACTTTAATAGGCGGCCCAAGGAAGCACCGACAATTCCCTTGCCGATGCTGGAAACCACGCCACCAGTCACAAACACAAATTTGCTCATAGGATTTTCGACTTTAGATGTTTCAATGTCAGGTCAGACTCAAATGTGACATAGTTGACACTCCCGGTGCTAAAGCAGCGGGGATTCTTTGTTCGTAGACTCAACTTGCTTGCGACAGGATTTCTCCAGCCAAAGTAGAGGTCGAATCTCCCAAAGCGTTCGGGTCTTTGACCCAAGTTCCGGTATGCCCTACCGTACTCAAGGCTAATTTCAGGATATTAATCGCAGCATTCCAATCCCTATCCATAACGAACCCGCATTCACAAACATGGGTTCTTACGGATAGGGTTTTTTTTACGATTGCACCGCAGTTAGAACATTTTTGCGAAGTATATGCTGGATTGACGGCAACCGTCACCCGGTCAAATTTTACTCCAAAATACTCCAGCCACTTCCTGAATAGATACCAACCCGCATCATTGATCGATTTGGCGAGACAGTGATTCTTTACTAAGTTTTTAATCCTCAAATCTTCGTAGGCGACCAAATCGTTAGATCGGATTACGCAACGCGCCAGTCTCTTAGCGTGTTCTTCGCGTTGCCTACTTATTTTGAGGTGTACTCTTCCTAATCGATTAATTGCTTTCTTGCGGTTGGCAGAGCCTTTCTTTTTACGAGAAACGCGGCGCTGTCGAAACTTTAACCGTTTCTCAGTGGTTCGATAAAACTGGGGGTTTGGTTCAGAGTGACCGTTAGAGTCTGTATAAAACTCTTTGAGCCCTACGTCCAAACCGAGTGTTTTACCAGTCGGCGTCGTATCTACTTCGTTTTCAGCACCGATCAAAAACTGAACGTAGTAACCGTCAGCGCGACGGATCAAGCGTACCCGTTTTATTTGATCGAGCTGGTAGAAGTTTAGATCCCACGTTCCTTTTAGTTTGAGCTTACCAATTCCTTTCTTGTCAGTGAAAGTGATTTGCTTGCGGGTTTCTGAAAGTTTCCAGCCGCTCACTTTATATTCAACTGAGCGACAGTTTTTCTTAAAAGTCGGATAACCTTTCTTTCCGGGAAGAGCTTTCTTGCAGTTGTCGTAAAACCGAGCAATTGCAGAATAAGCTCTCTCGACTGACGCTTGGCAAGCACTAGAATTCAAGGTTTTGACGAAAGGAAACTCTTCTCTGAGCGCAGTGCTGTGCCGATACAAGTCTTTTTGCCCAACACCTCGGTTATCCATCCAGAAACGGATGCACTTATTCCGAACGAACTGAGCAGTCCTAATTGCCTCGTCTATTGCTGCGTACTGATTTGGTTTTCCTTTCGCCTTGAATTCTAGAACGAACATCTTACGTGGAAAATCGCTACGCTAAGATACTAACACTAAGCCGTTCTAAAAGGATGGGGCTTTAGACCCAAGTTTTTGGTAATCCATAAGGGCAACCACGGGGGATTGCCCCCTACACCCATTTGACCAAATTATTGACGATTGTTATGTGCTTGCAACCAAGTTGTCAAATCTGACAAACTGGCAAAGTCTAATAGTGCCTCTCCTAGATTCTCTAATTGCTGAGCGGATAACTGAGCTATGCTGGTTTTGAACTCCGGCGACAGCACGCCGACACTGCGCTCCAACTGACGAACAATTAATGTCATATTTCCTTGTTTGATGCCTTGTTCGATGCCTTGTTCGATGCCTTGTTCAATGCCTTGTTCAATGCCTTGTTCGATGCCTTGTTCGATGCCTTGTCTGATTCCTTGTTCTATCCCGATTCTGGTAGCTTTGGTAATTGCACCGCGCTGGTCTTGAATAAAAATTTCTCGCCTTTCTAAATCCTCCAATTCATCAGGATCGAGATTTGCTTCATTGGCAATTGTAAAAGCTTTGCGGAGTTCCGGTACATTTCCCAACTCTTCCGGCACAGACCTTAACGTGCGAGCGGTTTTCATGAAATATATCCACTTGTCAGTCAGAGTCTCTAATTCTGCTAAAGTCTTGTCAAATTTGGGCAACTCAACAAAGACAAATTCTAATTCATCCGCCAAATACTCGACTAAGTTGTTTTTTTCTTTGATACAAAACCGCGAAATTACTGTTTCCAGATGCTCAAACATTTGGAAATCTGTAATCGTCAACGCAATCACGGGATTTAAGAGGTTGTAGTTTTCTCCGCTTTTTAATTGCACTGAGTAAGCTTTGGTAGCATTGTATAAAATCCGCTTCTCAAAGGATTCTACATTCAATACCTGCATTTCAATTATCACAGTTTTGCTGCCACCAATTTTTGCTTTGACATCCAAGTAAGTATCTTTGACTCCTTTGATTTTGGGAGCTAAATAAGGGTCAAGAATTTCTAAATCTTCGATGACCGGCAGCGCTTCGTAGAGGATGGCATTTAAGAAGCTAATCAAAATGTCTTTGCTGTCAGCCGAGCCGAAGATTTTTTTAAATGCAAAGTCGGTTTTGGGGTTAATAAAATTCATGGCTTTTTCAATTTATTAGAGATTGAGAGGTTGAGGTTAGAGTTATTTAATTATTTAACTATCATACAATCTTCTAGGTTGGGTTCGCGGACGATCGCCCCAACCGACTTCACCCAAATACGGATGCAAGCCCACAGCAGTCTAGACAAAAGTTCCACTCCCCCATGAGCGCCTGTAGAGTTAATCTAAAATCTAAAATCTAAAATCAGCCCTACGCGCTCAGTCATTTTTCCCAAAAAGCTAACTGAGGAACGTTTCGGCAATGGTAAAGTCATGGTAAACAAAGCACCTCAAGTCTGCTAAAAAAAAACAGCTATGAAGTTTGTCTGCGTTCTATCCCCTCAACGGTTGCTTTGTACTGGTATCGCATTGCTCGCAGCCATCGAGTGTGGCGTGTGGCTCGCTCCCAATGGGGCGCGGGCAAATGCTCTTGGGGAAAATTATTCGTCTGTGTCGCCGAAAATCCTCGCTAGTAACGATGTTAATTGCAATGGCGGACGATCGCCCGAAACTCCCTGTCCAGTCGGCGGTTTGTTCGTCAAAACTCCCAACACGACGCCAGAACAAGTCTTTCCTCTGAAACAGACTGAAGTTAAAGCCAAAATAGCTGGCAATATCTCCCGCGTCGAAGTTGTTCAGAAGTTTGAAAATCCTTTTCCCGAATCTATAGAAGCTGTTTATGTATTTCCTTTGCCCGACGAAGCAGCGGTGGACGATATGGAAATTAAAATAGGCTCACGAACTATTAAAGCTGATATCAAACGCCGGGAGGAAGCTTTGGAAATGTACGAACAAGCCAGAAAGCAAGGCCGGAGTGCAGGTTTGTTGGAACAAGAACGATCCAATATTTTTACTCAGTCTCTGGCTAATATCAAACCGGGAGAAAAAATTGAAGTTACGATTCGCTACACCGAAAGTCTCAAATTTGTCGGCGGCGATTACGAATTTGTGTTTCCAATGGTGGTAGGGCCTCGCTATATTTCGGGAAATTCGACCGATGCCGATCGCATTAACCCGCCTGTTTTGCCTCCGGGAGCGCGATCGGGTCACAATATTGCTGTTTCGGTAGAAATAGATGCCGGAGTTGCGATCGGCGATGTCCGCTCTACTTCCCATCAAATTACAACTGACCGCAGGGGAAATATTGTGCAAGTCCAATTAGCCAATTCTGACACAATTCCCAATAAAGATTTAATTTTGCGCTATCGAGTGGCGGGCGAAAATACGCGCGCAACTGTCTTGACTCAATCCGACCAGCGGGGCGGTCATTTTGCTACTTATTTAATTCCGGCATTAAATTACAAAAATAATGAAATTGTACCTAAAGATGTCGTGTTTCTGATGGATACTTCCGGTTCTCAAAAGGGCGAGCCACTAGCAAAATCTAAGGAGTTGATGCGCCGCTTTATTCAAGGGTTGAATTCCAACGATACTTTTACTATTATTGATTTTGCCAACACTACGCAAGCGCTTTCAACTACTCCTTTAGCGAATACGGCAGAAAATCGACAAAGCGCAATTAATTATATCGAAAAGTTGCAGGCTAACGGTGGCAGTGAACTGCTTAACGGCCTTCAAGCAGTGATGAATTTTCCGGCGGCGGCTACGGGAAGGCTGCGGAGTATTGTATTAATTACGGATGGTTACATTGGTAATGAAAATGAAGTGCTGGCTCTGGTTCAGCAGAGTCTGAAACCAGGAAATCGACTTTATAGTTTTGGTGTTGGCGGTTCGGTGAATCGGTTTTTGCTCAACCGTTTGGCGGAAGTGGGAAGAGGCACTTCTCAAGTAATTCGTCAAGATGAACCGTCGGCAGAAGCGACAGAAAAGTTTTTTCGTGAAATTAATCGTCCGGTATTGACTAATATTCAAATTAGTTGGGAAGGAGTGGGGGAAAAACCGGAGATTTATCCGATCGCGCCCCCAGACTTGTTTGCGAGTGGGCCACTGGTTTTGTTTGGCAAAAAGGCCGATCGAACTAACGGCCAACTTCGCATCCGCGGCACTCTTGCAGGTGGCAAAGCTTACGAGCAAGTTTTACCTGTTAATTTTGCTCAATCCGGCGGGCGGCAGCGAGAGTCTACTTCCGTCGCAGCAACCGCTACGGATTTTGGCAATCCGGCGGTAGCTCAACTTTGGGGGCGATCGCGCATTAAAGATTTAATGAATCAAATGTTTGGTGGCGAGACTAAATCTCTGGTGGAAGCTGTGACTAATACTGCTCTGACTTATCGCTTGCTGTCGGAATACACGGCTTTTGTGGCTGTGAGCGAAGAAGTGCGAGTGGAACCAGATGGATCTCGTCGCCGCGTGCAAGTGCCTGTGGAATTGCCGCAGGGTGTCAGCTACGAGGGTATTTTCGAGTCGGGAGGGGAAGAGCCAACTAGGGGCGGCACTCGCAGCGTTACCTCGACTCGCAACTCGGCACCGGTGAGTCCAGCTCCTGCTATGGCGCAGCAGCAAGGTTACGGTGAGTTGCAACGCCCGAAGCCTTTGGCTTCTCGCCTCCAAGTAGTTAGCGTCGAAGGGTTGGATGCCGGGGCGATCGCGGCTTTGAGTCAATACCTGCAATCTGTTAATCTCCCGGCGGGGGTTAGCGGTGAAACGGTGTGGAAGTTATTGGTACAAGACGGCCGCGTTGCCCGATTGGCGCTCGACACTAAAACCTCGACGCTGCAAGCAACAGACGCCGTAGAAACTCTCAAGAGGGCCTTGAGTTCCTGGCAACCTCCTGCAGGATTCAAGGGCACGCTGCGCCTGAAGTTGCGAATTACAGGCGATCGTTAAGGAATGACTATCTATGTCAAGAAACATTAATTTTTAATTCAAAAATACCGAAACTGGGATCGCTACCGCGAGGAAGATATAAAATCTTTATTAAGAGATTGCCTTTAAACAGAAAGTGATGTTAATGAAATTTATACCGTTTGAGGCAAACGCTAAAACAGTTTCCTTTCTGAAACAGTTTCCTTTCTGAAACAACCTTAACAGTAAAGATTTCTGGATCGAAACCCCCCAATCATAGAAGGTATGATGCCCTATGGAAGTTAGCGAACTGCTCAACAATTACGAAAAAGGAGAAAGAGACTTTACTGGAGCCGACCTCAGCGGGAAAGACCTCAGCGGAGCAATCTTAATCGGAGTCAACCTTTCGCGAGCTAATCTTTCCGGGGCGAACCTCAGTAGGGCGTTTCTCACCAAAGCAACACTCAAAGATGCACAGATGCACAGAACAAATCTGAGTTTTGCCAAAATGGGTGAAACCCAACTCTCTGGTGCAGATTTGACAAAAGCTAATTTGAGTGGAGCTTTTTTGGTAAAAGCAAAAATGCCCAAGGTAAAGTTAAGCGGCGCAACTTTAACTGGCGCAAACCTGCGGGGTGCTGTGTTGTGGAATGCCAATTTGTGCAGCGCCGACTTGCAATTAGTTAACTTGCTGGGCGCGAATCTGACGGGAGCTAATTTTAAGTGGGCCAACCTTTACGGTGCAAGGCTCAATAGTGCAAAACTTTTTGGAGCTCAATTAACCGGAGTCAGTCTGCGACGAGCGCAGTTGACAGGGGTGAATCTTTGCGGTGTAGATTTGAGCGGCGTCAACGTGAGCGAAGCTAAACTCATGGGAGCTAATTTGGAAGGCTCGAATTTGGCGGGGGCGAATTTCAGCGCGGCTCAGTTGCGTGGGGTGAAGTTGGCGGGTGCAAACTTAACCGGGGCTAAGTTGAGGGGAAGTTGTTTGAGAGGGGCAAATCTGAATTGGGCAAAGTTGTCTCAAGCAGATTTGATGGCGGCAGATTTGAGCGAGGCGACGTTAATAGGAACTAATTTAGATAATGCTTTGTTGACGGGAGCTATTTTGCCGGAATCTACTAGGCGCTATTTTTCCTTAGCTGGGGCTGGCAGAGTCAATTCTTGGGAAGTTAATGAGATTAACGGTTGATTGTTGACTGTTGACTGTTGACTGTTGACAATTCCCGCATCCAGGATACCCGCCACGTGATTCATCTGTCCAGAAATAAAAAACCTGTATCCGATAAAGGATCCCCCGAATTTATCTCGCGCAAGTCAATGCTAAAATCGAAAATCGAAAATCTAAAATCTAAAATCTAAAATCGATTGACTGTTCACTGATTACTATGACAATTAATTTTGGGGTGGTGCTGGTAACTGCGGCATCGGAGGCGGAAGCGGAGAATCTCGCGAAATCTCTAATTGAAAACAAGCTGGCTGCTTGTGTGAGTTTGTCACCAATTCGCTCGATTTATAGTTGGCAAGGCGAGATTCATTCCGAGTCAGAGTGGCAGTTGCTGATTAAAACTGATTTGGCTAAATTTGAGGCTTTAAAAACAAAAGTTCAGGAACTCCATTCCTATGAAGTTCCCGAAATTATTGCTATTCCTATTATCGCTGGCAGCGATGCTTATCTCAATTGGCTGGGACAATCTTTAAGTTTGTAGTCAAGATTTTAGTCCTAAATTATCCAATGAAGAGGGACGGAATTCCCTACTAAAAATGGTCAGAAACCTAGGAATTATGACTGGTAGGGCCGATGACGCCGATTTTGTGGCGAAAACTTAGTTCGCCGCCGAACCAGCCTGTAACGCCCAGCAAAGTTGCTACGACGATCGATATTGCTAAACCTGTGTATACGATCGGCTCCGCCGGATTTTCTTGTCGCAATAGCAAGTTAATCAGGGTAAGTACCATAACCGCCACATTGCCGCCCATGTGCAACCAACCGGCACTGCGATCGCGCACTCTTTTAACTTTGAAAAAATCTAAAAAGCCCGTGATTGCGGCCAAAATCCCCGCAGCGAAACCCACACCCATCAGCCAAACCGAAGCTCTCGCCCAAAACGGATCGCTTGTCAGCCAATAACCGATGTCCGTGCCGGCGGCTCCTACTAAAAAGGCTACCGGAAAGATGACGATGATGGGGTGGATGGGATGGCCTGCAACTGAAAGCGTACTCGTAATACCGGCGTCGCGGTACTCTGTATCGTGACTTTCTAGAATCGGCGGAAGATTGGGATAGGGCGTACTATTTCTGGGATTTGTTTCCATGATTTCTACGATAACTTTTGTACAAAAAAACCCGTTTTTATTGGATTGAACTTAATCCCAAACCCGTTCGCCATTTTCGTCAACGCGGGCCTGCCGAATTACGTCAGAAATTTCGTCGGCGTCTTTGACGTGGTGCAAAGCTTTCTTTTCCCCGTCTGGTTCTTCGACGATTACATAAGTTGGAACTGTAACTGTATCTCCCACGATGTCGGGTACGTGGTCTACCGCTAGTTGCTGGGCTTTTTCTTCAATGGTTTGCGGTTGGTCGGAAATACGATCGCCCGGATTGACCGTGCGCTCCATATCTTTGCCTGGTTTGTCGATACTCATAAAAACCTCTCTGGTATTTCTAATTTTTTGCTGACTCTAATTCCTACTATTGAACGAAAAATATCTCTACGCAAACATCTCCCGACGGGTGGAAGTTTCAGTTAGGGCGATCGCAGACAGCCTCTTCCTGTAGGTAGAGGTTTTTCGATTTGTTCCGAAAAAACTAAGCTAAAATCTAAGCATGATATTTTCCTTCCCTTTGAGTTGCCCATGAAAAGTTACGATTGGATTGTTGTCGGCGGTGGCATTACGGGTGCGTCACTGAGTTACGAACTGGCAAAAAAAGGTTTTGCTGTGCTGCTTTTGGAACGAGATGCTACCATGCAAAATGCTACTCGTTTTAGTTATGGCGGCTTGGCTTATTGGTCGGGAACGACTGATTTAACTCGGCAATTGTGTCGGGAAGGTATCGAACGCCACCGCCATTTATCGGCCCAATTAGATGCTGATACTGAGTTTCGCGAGTTAGATTTGTTGCTGACAATTGATGCGGGCAATGATGTAGAAAAAGTGGCGGCTAATTACGCGCAATTTGCGATCGTTCCGCAGCTTTTGAGTGTTGCAGAAGCTGGCGAGTTGGAACCTTTGTTGAATAAAAGTGCGATCGCCGGAGCTCTGACTGTGCGTCACGGTCACATTTCGCCGACTGCCACAAATAAAGCTTATTGTCAAGGGTTTCTGCGGTTGGGAGGAACTATAGAATTTGCTGAAGTAATTGGGTTTATAGAAGAGGGAAATCGGATTTCGGGAGTTAAGACGGTACAGGAAAGTTATGCCTGCGAAAATACGGTTATTTGTGCTGGAGGTTGGAGTCGGAGTTTACTGAAAGCCGCTGGTGTTTCTGTGGGAGTTTATTTTACTCGCACGGAGATTTTGGAAACTGCACCTGTGGATTTGAAACTCAGAACTTTGGTGATGCCTGCGGTATTAAAACGTTTTGAATTGGAAGCTGAATCGAGTAGAAATGAGGTGGATTTTCTTTGGGATGAACCTGGTAAAGAGTTGCTGTCACCGATTTTAGATTCGGGTGCCATTCAATTTAATGATGGCAGTTTGCGGATCGGGCAATTGTCGCGCACTTTGAGCGATTTGAATGCTAAAGTCGATCGAGAAACCAGCGAAACGGCAATTCGTGCAGGAATCGGCAAGGTTTTGCCTGATTTGGCAGGTTTACCTGCAACTTGGCACGAGTGTAGTGTGGCATTTAGCGCTGATAATTTGCCTGTAGTGGGGCCGATCGCCGATCGCCCTGGATTGAACGTTTTTTCGGGTCTCAGCAATCCTTTGGCTATTGTACCTGCTTTGGCTGAGCGATTTGCTAATTGGGCGGGGGGAGAAGAAGATAGGGCGATCGAGCTTTTGTCTCCCGATCGATTTGCTTAAAAATGATATCATGTCCGGCCTGATTGAGACTTGTATGAATTTTGTAGGGGCGGGTTCACTAACAATAATTGCCTATAATCTACAATCTCATAAACCCGCCCCCCCGATACTTTTATCTCCTCTCAGTTGAATTGTCCGCGATGAAATTCTGTCGCGTGGTGGGGGCGGGTTTATGTAGATTGTTAGTCTGGATGATAGATTGTTGGTGAAACCCGCCCCTACAAGTATTGTGCTTATTTTACCGGACATGACTAATGACTACTGACGACTGACTACGGACTACTGACTACTAACTAAAAAAGGCAGGGCGACAATAAATGTAGTACCTTTGCCGATCGCACTTTCCACACTTATTGTACCGCCGTGCAGGTCAACTATGTGTTTGACAATGCAGAGTCCCAAACCCGATCCTTTAATGTTGCCTACATTAGCACCCCGTTCAAACTGCTGAAATAGTTTTTCTTGATATTCCGCTGTCATCCCAATTCCCTCATCTCGAACGCACAAAATTATTTGTTGGTTTTCGCAGCTTAACTCTAAACTGACATTGCCACCGTTTGGAGAATATTTAATGGCGTTGGAAAGCAAATTAGTCAGAAGGTGGTGCAGTAGTTTGGCGTCAAGATTGGCGTGCAGCGGATTTGTGTGACTGCGGAAATGTATTAGGTGTTTGTCGGTGACGATAGGTTGCAGTTCTTCTAAAATAGAATTGCATAAATCCGTCGCATTAATCGGATTTAAATTTAAGGAAATTTTGCCTGATTCGGCTTTGCTAAGCATTAAAATATCTTCCAGCAACCCACTCATATTACTGACGGCTTTTTTTATGCGATCGACATTTTTATGGGTGGTTCCGGCGCTTCTCTGCAAGTCGCTATCTTCTAGCATTTCCGCCGATAATTGTATGGTAGTTAAAGGAGTGCTTAAATCGTGGTAAGCCATTGAAATAAAGCGGGCTCTATTTTCGCTTTTTTCTGCTGCTAACGCCATTAAATTTTTCAAACTCACTGCTTCTTGATGTTTGCTCAGTGCTATCTTGATAGTGGCGTGCATTTCTCTTT
Organism: Microcoleus sp. AT8-A3; assembly: GCF_036705675.1. NCBI lineage: Bacteria > Bacillati > Cyanobacteriota > Cyanophyceae > Oscillatoriales > Microcoleaceae > Microcoleus > Microcoleus sp. AT8-A3. The sequence goes on along the minus strand of NZ_JAUBVD010000001.1, from coordinate 337,488 downwards.
CTTTAAAAGGTTTGAGCAGGTAGCCGTAAGAACCCGTATTTTCGGCTCGCTGCAAAGTTTCGTCGTCAGCATAGGCAGTTGTATAGATAATTGGTATATCTAATTCTTGATTAATTATTGCTGCTGTTTCTATGCCGTCAATGTCGCCTTTGATAACTATGTCCATTAAAATTAAATCTGGTCTTAGTTCGCGGGCGCGCTGGATGGCATCCGCTCCAGAAGAAACGATATCGGCAATTTGATATCCCAATTTTTCTAATTTAGGGGATAAGTTTTTAGCAATTAACAGTTCGTCTTCGACAATCAAAATCTTAATTGGTTTTTCGACCAAGCTCATATTGTTACAATCTTTGAAAGTAGTTTAACTCGTTAAATTTTAAGTGAAAGGATGTACCAACTTCTCTGGATATTTCGATTGTTCCTTCTAACTGCTCGGTTAAAGTGCAGACAACTTGAAACCCCATCGAGTGAGTTTTCCGAAAATCTAAGTTTTGAGGAAAGCCAATGCCGTTGTCCTTAACTAAAAGGTTGATTTCTCGATCGCCCGTTTGATAGCATTCTACACTAACTGTACCTGTTGTGCCATCAGGAAAAGCGTGTTTCAGCGTATTTGAAACCAATTCATTGGCAATTAAACCGCAGGGAGTAGCAGTTTCAAGATTTAGGGATATTGGCTCAGCTAATACCTGCAACTGAATTCGGTTGTTGCTAATATTGTAAGAGTGAAACAAGTTACTTACCAAGTCTTCGAGATATTCGCCAAAATTAATTTGCGCTAGGTTAGTCGAACGGTACAGTTTTTCGTGAATCAGAGCCATAGAATAAAGGCGATTCTGACTTTCTTCAAACATTTTGCTGACTTGGGGGTCGGCAACTGTGTTCGATTGCAATTCTAACAGACTGGCAACTACACAGAGGTTGTTTTTGACGCGGTGGTGAATTTCTTTGAGCAAAATTTCTTTTTCTCTGAGGGAGTTTTTCAAATTTGCTTCTGCTTGTTTGCGATCGCTCAGTTCAGCTTGCAGTTGCTGGTAAAGTAGAGATTGCTGAATCGCGATCGCCAATTGATTTACCAACTGCTGAAATAAATTGATTTCCGATTCTTGCCACTCACGAGGGCGATCGCATTGGTGGGCTATTAGCAATCCCCAAATTTGGCTGTGCTGAATAATCGGCACTACTAACTTGGCCCTAACTTGAATCTGTTTCATAAACTGGGCCATACAAGGTGTAAGGGAGGGATCATCTAGTTGGGAGATCGCACAAATTCGCCCTTGCAAATAAAGCTGAGAACTTTGGGCCGGAAAAACCTCTTCGCCAAAACATTTATCCACCAGTTGGCTGCATCCTTCTGCAACGGCTTCAGCAATGACTCGCCCGCCATTTTCGGGTAAAAGTTGATAAACCAAAACTCGATCGGCTAATAATACTTGCTGGAGTTCGGCAACGGTAGTGTTGAGAATTTCCTCTAATTGCAAAGACTGGCGCACACGACGGGCGATCGCCTCCACAAGCCTTTCTTGCTCGAACTGCTGCCCCCTAGCGAGTTCGGCATATTTAGAATTGCTGATATCCGCGGCATAACCAATAATTTCGATCGGAACACCTCTGCTATCAACCAATAGTTTGAGTTCCGTCCTTAGCCAGCGGTAACTTCCGTCTTGGTGTAGAAAACGATACTCGCAAATGCAATTTTTTTCCTCAGACAAATCCGAAAAATTTACTAAAAATTGTGGCCGATCTTCAGGATGAATCCGGCTCGACCAAAATTTACAATCTGCTAACAATTCTTGGGGGTCGTAGCCAACGATTGTCTGAACGTTGTCGCTGATGTAAGTAGTACAAAAGTCCCCCATCGGTGCGGCTGTAAAAATTACCGCCGGATTAGAACCCAGTAAAAATTGCAGGCGTTCTTTTAACTGCTGAAATTCCATTTCTGCTCGCTTACGATAACTGATATCTTCGATCGCCCCCATGCTGTAGAGAGGAATGCCCTCGCGATCGCGGATCAGCGTCACCGTCAAGTTTGCCCACATCAGCTCGCCATTCTTCTTAATCAAGCGTTTTTCCCTTTGGAAGCGAGAAATCTTGCCACAGATCAACTGCTTGACTTCCTCTACATCTGCGTGTAAATCTTCTGGATGCGTGAGTTCACTAAAAGTCGTGCTAGCCAACTCCGAATCGCTGTAGCCCAACATCTGGCGGTGAGCTTCATTCACTTTGATCGTGCGGAAGTCGCGCACGCTTGCCAAACCAAGCGCGATCGGAGCATCGTCAAATAAGTTGCGAAACTTTTCCTCGCTCTTTTGCAGTGCAGCTTCTGCGTGTTTGCGAGCGGTAATGTCTCGGGCTACCCACATCACCCGATCGAGCTCCAGGGGCGAAATACTGGCATCAAACCAAAATAACTTGCAGCCAATTTCCATGCTGTATTCAACTCTGTGGGTTTGCCCAGATGCCAATGTTTGGCGAATGTGGGCTAGGGCAAAATTAGCTTCCGCTTCTGGGAAGATTTCGGCGAGGGTTTTCCCCAGCACTTCAGGAGCCGGTTTATACAGCAGTTCGGGAGCCGTGGGGGCGATTTTGAGGTAGCGGCCGCTTGCGTCGAAAACCAGGACGATATCCGTCATGGCGTTAAACAGCGCCAGCAGTTCGGCTTCGGAGTTTTGGAGTTTTTCTTCGGTCAATTTGCGATCGGTAATGTCAGTGTCAGTGCCAGTCAGGCGGAAAGCCCTGCCAGAAGCCGATCGAATCGCGCTGCCGCGGGCTAGTATCCAGCAGGTGCTGCCGTCTTTACGCACCATCCGGTGTTCTACTTCATAAATTTCTGTCAAACCTTCTAAATAAGCATTTACTGCTTGGGCGACGGCAACTCGATCGTCGGGATGAACGTGAGATGCCCAATTTTCCATGCGGTTAGGAATCTCTGTGTCTTGATAGCCCAACAAAGCTTTCAAAGAGGGAGCAATGTAGATTTCATCGGTTTGCAAATTCCAGTCCCAAACCCCCACTTTGCCGGCCGATACTGCCAGTTCGTACCATTGTGTCCGCTGCTGCACTCTCAGTTCTAACTCTGCATTGAGCTGCTGCAAAGCGATTTCTGCTTGTTTGCGATCCGTGACATCCCTGCCTGCAGCTTGATACTCGACGATTTGTCCGCTCTCGTCAAATATAGCCCGATCGATCCACTGGTGCCAGCGAATTTCCCCGCTCGGCAAAATTACTTGGTGCTCGCAGGTAAAAATAGGGTTGTCGGGAGACACAGAAGTATATTGCTGTTGAAAAAATTCTCGGTCTGCTTCTGGCAGCAGCGACATGAAGCATTTGCCTAGTAAGTCGATCGGCTGCACGCCGAAATAACGGCAATAAGCTTGATTGACAAAAGTTATTTTACCGTCTGGGAGGTAGCTGCAAATCAGTTCGGTTTGGTCTTCCACAATCGCCAGGTAGCGCGCCTCGCTCTGCCGCAGGGTATTTTCGGCATTTTGGCGATCGCTGACTTTTTCTAGTTCACAATTGCCCTCTAACAGTTCGCATTGTTCCTGGAGTTTTGCCACTTCTTGGTGCAGTGCCTCGCTCCAGCTATACATTGCTGGACGAATACTTTTTTCACTGATTAAACCTACTGGCTGACCCAGTTCATCTACAATTGGCAAGCAATCAATCGAGTATTGACAAAATAGCTTGAATGCGGTAGTAATATCTGTAAATTCTGATTCTTTTAAAACAATTAAATTCCGCGTCATTGCGTCGGCAACTTTCATGCCTTGCCATCCATATTCGGTCGCAGCTAAGTTGAGCACATCTTCCGGGCTTAGCAGTCCGACTAGCTGATTTTTATCGACAACTAAGACGCAACTAATAAATGCTTTTACAGTTTCGTTTGAGTCGGGAAATGCAGGTGAATTAGGCAGTGGGCAATGGTTGTTCGTCCGACGCATCAGGGCGATCGCCTCTGGGAGCGAAGTTGAGGGCCCAACCATCACAGGATGGCGATCGACAGCTTCGTCGGGCGATCGTAAATTGACCGACAAATTAGCAAGTTCCATTAGTCTTGGTGAAAAAGTATTGTTAATTAACTTTAGCAACACTTGTAGTCATCAGCCAGATGACTGATGACTGATGACCGATGACCTGCCTTATATTCGGCCAAGGAGCAGATAAGTTTTCATTGCCCCTTTGCCCTTAACTTCAATAGTTCCCCGCTCCTGAAATACATATTTGTGTTCCAATAACTTATAAGTAGTTTCGCTCACTTGAATCCGCCAAGGCAAACCGTGAGATTCCATGCGGGAAGCAATATTTACTGTGTCGCCCCACAAATCGTAAATAAACTTTTTTATGCCAATTACTCCAGCCACAACCGGGCCGCTGTGAATGCCGATGCGGATGCTAAAATATTTATTATGGCTAGCATTAAATCGGGCTATTTCTGCTTGCATATCTAGCGCCATTTGGGCGATCGCCTCTGCGTGGTCTGCCCTGGGTTCAGGGAGCCCTCCAACCGCCATGTATGCGTCGCCGATGGTCTTGATTTTCTCTAACCCATGCCGTTCGCACAAAAGGTCAAATCCTGAAAAAATCTGATTCAGAAGATCCACCAGTTCGATCGGATTCATGACGGCAGACAAAGCAGTAAACCCCACAATGTCAGCGAACAAAACAGTCACTTCTGGAAAGTATTCGGCAATAGTAGTTTCGTTTTGCTTGAGGCGTTCTGCTATTGCCTTGGGCAAGATATTTAACAGCAGCTTTTCTGATTTTTCTTGTTCTTCCCGCAGGGCATCTTCTGCTTGCTTGCGTTCCGTAATGTCATGGTAACTCCAGACTCGGCCGATAATTTTATCTCCCAACCGCTGCGGTTGCGAATAGCGTTCAAAAAATCTGCCGTCCTGAAATTCCAACAAGTCGTAACTTTCGGCTTCTGGCTGATCGTAAAGCGATTCTATTCTCTCTTGAAATGTTTGGGCGTCTTTGAGTTGATTCAGGAAAAAGGCGATCGTTGTGGCGTCATTTCGGAGTGCCATCACTTCGTTAGGTAGGCCCCACATTTCCACAAATTCTCGATTGAAAGTGACTATTTTTCCGCTCCTGTCAGTAGCTAAAATACCGTCAGCAGTAGAATCAAAAGTTGCTTGCAGCAGGGATACAGATTTTGCTAGGGCGTCTTCGGCCATTTTTCGAGCAGTAATGTCTCGCAAAATAGCGCGAATCGCTACTAGCGAACCTTCCGCAAATTTACAGCTTATGCTGCCTTCTAGCAAAATTTGTTCGTGATTTTTAGTAATAAATATTGTTTGAATAGAGTCAGGATACAATGTATTTTCATTGACCGTTTTTTTGGTAATAGCTTTATAGAATATATCCAGAGACTCAGGCGAGCTGTTCGGATGAATGATATCAAAAACAGTCATTTGAGCAATTTCTGCTTCGGTGTAGCCCAGAGTTTCCCGCCAAGCCCGATTTACATACAAAAAATGACCGTCCGCTCCTATACTTTGAATTAAGTCAGTAGCATTTTCAAATAAGTCTCGCAGTTGTTCTTCGCTTTCCCGCAAAGCTATTTCAGCTTGCTTGCGCTTAATGAATTGACCAATTTGGCTACCGATTGTTGCCATGGTTTGGAGCAATTCTTCATCAAAACACTGCACTTCCCTGCTGAATAAAATCATCACGCCCAAAACAGACCGGGCCGATTGTTCCGCCTCGTAGCCACCCAAAATTGGGAAACCAAAAGCTCCGTGCAGCCCTTCTTCAGCAGCGATTTCTCGGCGCAGACAACTGTCACTTTTTGTGACATCTGCAATCCACTGAGCTGAACCGCTAGCCCAAACGAAACCGGGCAATCCTTCGCCAAATGCACAGGTCATTTGTTCGGTAAATTCTGCAAATTTGGGGATCGAAAGTGAGCGTTTTGTCCAACTGGCGACACAGCGAAGCAAATTGGGAGCGGAAACCGCAGTTATTCTCTTAGTTTCTGACAGCAGTTTTTCCCCGGATTCTGGCATCCAAAGTTCGACGGTATCCCATCCCAAGCTGTCGCAAATTACAGGGAGAATTGCTGCTATAGCTTTTTTGATTGTTTCGGATGCCGACAGGATGCGAGTAGCGATGTACTGAGTTATTTGTCGCTTGCGGGCGCGCTGTTTATCTGTGACATCGCGGCCGATGTACACGAAATCTTGAAGGGTGGGCAAAGAACTAGAAATGCCTTGAATGTCAGTCGAAATAGCCGTACAGGAAAACGAAACTGTTAGTTTTTCTCCGGTTTTTGCCGTGCAAATTACTTCGGCATTAGTTTGCGATTGTTGAGGCTCATCTGGGCTAACTGCTTGCAAAGAGGAGCCAAAAGCAGCAAGAGCGTCTATTTGCTGGCCTACTAATTCTGATTCGCTGTAACCGAACAAATCTTGAGCCGCTTGATTGACTTTTTTAATCTTTCCCGATGCTGTTGTTACCAATAAAACTTCGGCCATTGAAGTAATAATTTTTTCAACATAATTATTAGTAGCGGCTAAGGTACTCAATAAAATATCCATTTCATTGGTAGCTTGCACTAGAGTTTGTTCTAAAGCCATCCTGTCGCTTACGTCTTGAAAAAATATAATTAATCTCTGATAATTTTCGTCATTGCTAAACTCCACGATATACATATCAAAATAAAGCCGCGAACCATTTTCTAATAGTCGCGTCATCGCTTTTAATTCAAAATTTGGCAAACGTTTTTCAAAAATATCGATTAAAATTTCTTCAGTTCCCACTAATTCGGGAAAGGGAATGCGAACATCGTTGCCGGCGACTACTTCCTCGGGACAGTCGGCAAACTGCTGCACTTGTAGAGAGATTTCTTGGATAAAAAAGTTTTTATCCAGTGCTAGGTACTCCAAGTGGTGGGGAACTAACAGTTTTTTTAACAAGGTTTTCATGTGAGATTTTTCTTATTGAATGCGCCCTAGGGATTGAATTATCTAAAATCAATCTATTTATCTCTGTTTATTAAATGGAATTCTGACTAAAAAGGTAGTGCCTAGCCCTATCTCGCTGGAAAACTCGATTTGACCTCCATGCAAATCTACACACTGCTTGACTATGGATAAACCCAGTCCTGTACCGGGTATTTTTTCGACATTTTTGGCTCGATAATAAGATTCAAAGAGTTGTTCTTGGTCTTCGAGAGGAATGCCAATGCCTGCGTCTTTAATTTTAAATGTGGCTTCTTCATTATTCTGACAATTTAATTCAAAATAAATATTGCTGTCGAGGGGCGAATATTTGACTGCATTTGACAGCAAATTTGTCAAGATGTGTCGCAGCAATTTGGGATCTAGTGCGGGCAACTGTTCCGTTTCCTGTAAGTTGGTATCATCTTTTTTCGCTGGCGTAACTAATTCTTGATAAATAAAGTTAATTGTATGATTTTTCCCATAACTAATTTTAATGAATTCTACTAACTCGCTGCAAAATTTTTTTAAGTCAACTGGTGCGGGATAGAATTCGAGTTTTCCTGCTTCGGCGCTGCTGAGCAACCGCACGTCATCTAATAGCTGAGCCATTTGTTGAGATGCTGATTTAACGTGTTGCAGGTATTGTTGTTTTTCCGCGTGGGTGATATCGTCGCCGTAGTCTTGGAGGATTTTAGTAGCAAATAATACTGTACTTAAAGGATTGCCAAATTCGTGAGCAATCATCGAGAAAAAACGAGATTTTACCTGTCTGAGTTCTTGCTCTTTTGCCAAAGAGCGGCGAATTTCTATTTCTTGTTGTTTGCGTTCTGTGATGTCCCTACCTATATAAATGAAATCGTAAAGTCCCTCTAATTCTGTCTGAACTGCCGAACAGGAAAATTCTACCCAAATTTTTTCTCCTGCTTTAGTAGTGCAGACTATTTCTAGTTCTCTACGTAGCTCTTTTTGAGACAAAATATATCGGTGGCGAGCTTGGTAAATTAATGTTTCTTCGACTACTATTATGGACAGGGGGTTGCCGATTAATTCTGCTTCGTTATACCCAAATAACCATTGGGCAGATTGATTGATTTTTTTGATATTTCCTAATGTTGTTGTCACCAACAAAGCATCACCCATCGAACGAATAACTTTATCTATATAATCTTTAGAAGCGGCTAAGGCACTAACCAAAAGATTAGCTTCATTCGCCCTCTGAATCAACGATTGCTTCATGACCATCTTTTCGGTGGTATCTTCAATCAAAATTAGCAATTTACTTGGGACATCTTCTTGTTCTTCTTCATATTTGATAGCCAACATATCAAAGTATAAAGGGCGGTTTGGGTCGGCAAACCGAGCGATACCTTTGACTTCAAAACCGGGCAGCCGTCCCATAATGATGGACATGAGGATATTTTCAATGCCAATCAGTTCGGGAAAACTCAGGCGAGCATCTGCACCGGGTATAGCCTGGTCCGGAATATCAGCATAATGCTGCACTTCGGCGGAGGTTTCCTGAATGATGAAATGGTGATTTACTAGAAAATACTGTGTTTGTCGCGGGCCTAACAGCTTTCTTAACAGGAGGTTCATACTTGTTCTACCATTGTGTAAGCTAGTTTGTAGAAAATTTCGTCAACGTCTTTGCCTGTTTTAGCAGATGTTGTGTAAACTCCTATTACTTTGTCTTGACTTATCGAATGGGACATTTCCACTAGCAGCGCCAATTTTTCCTCGTCAATCAAGTCTACTTTGTTCAAAGCGACGATAATTGACCCTTTAGGATTGACTGAAGAAAAAAGCTGAATGTGTTCGGAGATTCGCTCAACTGTTTCGGAGCGGCTGACATCGGCAACGATTAAAACGCCGCTAGCTCCCTGCAAGTAAGTCGGTGCTATTCCTTTGAATTTTGTATGCCCTTCTAAGTCCCAAATCAGCAACTTTGCAGTGACGTTTTCCCGCTGTTTTATCCCTTCTAATTCTACGATTTTGCTGGAAATTTTTACTCCTACTGTGGAGAGGTATTGGTCGCTGAATTGCCGATCGACAAAACGGCGGATTAGGCTAGTTTTACCCACGCCGAAATCCCCAATCATGCACATTTTTTTAGATATAGTAACTGACATAATTAGTTGCTGTTTATGGTCTTAGTTATTGGTTCAAATAGCACACATCTGCTTAAAAGTAGCGGTTGATTGGGTTCCAAGCCGGAAGGAGGATGTGGGCTGCCAATCGCGACAAGGCGCTTGGGGTCAGCACCTTGCCGCACTAAAGCCTCTTGCACTGCTGTGGCACGCTGGAGTGACAACCGTTGATTTGTGGCAAGTTCCCCAGTTCGATCGCTGTGCCCAATTATCTTAATATGTTTTTGAGGATATTGATCCATGAAATTTTTGACACTGGCGATGATTTCTCCGTATGTAGGGTCTAATTTTGCCGTTCCTGGCTGGAAGTAAATGCGGCTTGTAATTTTCAGCGGCTCTAATTTAATTGTGCTAATCACCGATTGAACACCGGGAATTTGCTTCAGGGACTGAGCTATTTTCTGTGCGTCTGCACCATCTCTAACGCTACCCTCTACTGTCACTTTACGATCGCCATACCGCGTAGAAATAGAAAGGCCCTCTTTCTGATTCAAAACTGCGGTAATCCGCTGTACCTCAGCCGCCGTCAAAACTGGATCTGGGGGGACATCTACAGCTAGAATTCTATTATCTAATTGCAATTTCGGTGCAGTTGATGCGGCTATTTTTGCAGCTTGTGCCCGCAATTCTTGATTTGGCAACTTTCCGGTTAGCTTTAAAGTTTTGCCATCAACTGTAACATCTAAGCGGTAAACTGCTAATTGGGGAGTGGATGCTAAAGCTGCGATGGCATTTGCTTCGAGGCGACGGTAAATGTTGCTGCGATACTGAGAAATTCCCCAAGGTACTAAGATTAAGCTCAGGGCGGCTAAACTGATAGCCGCTAGGGCGATCGGGGGTTTTGTTGATTTTTCCCTTTGCAGCGGGTCGAATAAACTTTTTATACAGGGGTGCAGCGAATCCGGTATAGTACCGGGGTCGCCGTTAAACTCGTGAATTACTTTAGCATAATTAAGGATGAGATTACTAACTGTTTGCCGCAGTTTGTTGATGAAAGACTGTGGCGGTTCTCCTTTAATCACGACTGCCATGTAGCAATATCCCGCTACTTCGAGCATAATTTTTGAGTCGCCGTATTCAATTTGATTTAGTTCGGAAACTTCTCCGGGCTGCACGATGCACTCGTTAACAAAGCTGCGAATAGCGGTGAGCATTCCTGCTACCATTTCTGATTCTAACTGGTAGCTTTCTGAGTTTTGAAATTCGGAAATTATCAAGCCTGATGCTTTATGAATTAAGAATGCTGCTTGGACGGTAAAGGGTATTGATTCTTTGAGGATTAATTCGGCTTCGGAGACTCCTTGTACTTTGGATCTAATTTTGCGCTGAACTCCTTCAACGCTGAGGGCGTTTGACACTTTTTCATTGATTGTCTTGATAGCTTCTGCCATGTATCGGGAAATAGTATTGCCAATTACGGGATAGAGGGCATCCACCATTGCGTCGCGTTCGAGTTCAATTTGGGCTGTAATCGCTTTGCCCATTTCCGGGGCGAGGGCTTGAGCGATCGACTCTTGGTCAAGGCGAATTTGCTCTTTAATTGCCAGACCAATTTCTGGGGCGATCGCCTTAGCAATATCCGCTGGCGAATTAACTATTTGTTGAGCAAGTGCGTCGGGAAGCAGCTCAGCTATTGCCGCACTCATTGCCGACTTGTTTTCGACAGTTTTTGCCCTAATCACTTCGTCAATAATCGGCACGATCGCCTTAACAACTTCTTCCCTGGAATCGGCGACTTTGCGACTGAGAATTTCTGCGATCCAAGGTAACATCAACTCAATCAACTCTTGGGGATCGTAGATTTGGTGCTCCAATTTTCCTAATTTATCGTCGATTGTTGCCATCAGGTGGCGCACACCCGGCAAATCGTTTTCTGCCAGCAGATTTTTGACTTGCTCGATATCTGATATTTTTGAGCCAAAAATCAGATTTTGCAGCGTTTCCATCGCGCTGTCTGCTTCATTTAAATCCTGTTTAATTTGACCTAATATTTCTGCTGGCTGCGATCTCGTTGTCGGCTGTTCTACCAAGTTTGGCATCGATTGAAGCGAAGAAGCAACCACCGGATCTAAATATGCAGTTGATGGTGGATCTGAGACTTTGGAAAATATGGGATTATGGGAAATTTCCGAGGATTTTGACTCGGAATCGGTTGCGGAAACATCTTGTTGCGGATGGAACCCCTGGGATTTTTGAGCCTCTACGTAATGTAGAGAATCTTTTATTGTCAAGTTAGACAATGCTTCGACAGGCTGTGATTCCTCCTCCAAATCCGGCTGGGCGATCGCGGAAACATCTATAGTTTTAGCTGAGGAATAGTCTTTTTCCAGTTCTGAAGTGTTGAGTTTTTGAGTAGCGAATAGCAAACTTTTGAACTCATCTTTAACATCCCACGAATCGCCAGACTCCGGTTGGTGAGATCCAGTTTCGGGTACACTCGCTGCAACTTCCTCTGGCGCTTGCTCAGAAATACCCAACAAATCCATCAACCCGCCGAGGGCCCCAGCTTGATTATTTTTGTCGCTGCTGTCATCTTCGGGCTCTGCATTTTGCTGGTTGGAGCCTGCAATAATTTTGAGATCGACTAACAGATTCAGCAAGGGTTCTAGCTGGGTTGCTGCATGGGAAGCAGACTCGTCAGGTTGAGAAACAAAACCCTCTAACTCATTTTCGTCAGCCGGATTTTCTTTCGGTAAAGCCATGCGTTATTATCCGTTATGGTGGCGCTCCGGCAACAGAAACTCGGTATTTAACTTATTATCCGCAACGCCTTTAAGTTCGGGGACAAATTCTGTTCCTTTGAGCCTCATGCCGAGTTCAAACAGAATTTCTGCCATGTCGTCTCTAGAAACTTTAACATCTCTGAGCATAGAAAAGCGACGATCGAGTTCTTCAAAAACCTGTGTTTTCAAAGTGCGGGTTTCTTCAGATAGTCGCTCTCTGGTTTGGGAGAGTTCGTCACGCAGCGAACTGGTTTGATTGTCTATAGCCTCGTCGAGGGCTTCCATGCTGCTGGAGAATTTGCGGTTAATGCGATCGACTTGCTGGCGGATGTCTGCGCTTTCTTCTTGGGTGTTTGAGGTGAGCGATTTAACTTTCTTTTCTAGCGAATCAACTGCAGCCCTCATTTCTCCTGAAAGAACTGTTTTTACTTGTTCGATGCGAGTTTGCATATCTTGCTGCATCATCGACAAGTCGGAATCTATTTTATCGAAGCGATTATCGTATTCTCTAAGCTGCGCTCCGAAAATTATATCGCGAATCTGGTCGATATTTCCCAGCCGTTCGCGCATTTCTTCTTTAGTTATTTCGGCCATAATACCTGGAATCTCCGGAGATGGTGAGTTTAAGAACTGTGCTAGTGATTTACTACCGTTGTTGGTGGCACTAGCTTTTTTGAGTGGGCGGGCTTTTATTGTTTGAACTCTCACCCCTGCGTCGGGGATGGGATTTTTTAGAGTCTTGACTCTAAATATCCTGAGATTCAAATTTTTGAGCCTGGTCTTGTCACCAAAAATGGCGGTTGGCTATCCTTGGCTTGCAGCAAGCTCATAGAAGCGTTGATTTTGCTGCTATACAGCACAGCGGGTAGGTTTTAATGTCTTGACTGACATCCTCAATCATATCCCATCTTGACAGTGCCTCATACGACAGCGGTGGAGTCCCGGCAAAAAGCAGGCGGGCGCGCTCCACGTGCCATTATATATAATATATAACTCAAAACCTGCACCGATCGATCGCCGATCGGCTCGGAGGGATGCTGCCTTTGAGCAGAAAGCACTTAGGAGCGCGAATTAAATAATTTACACAAGTTTTTGGGGAGTAGGGGTTGGGCTTATAGCCCGCCCTTTCTGGACGGGCGGGACGCCCATCCCACAAGAACCATCACGCATTGTAAGTTATTTAATTCTCATTCCTTATAAAGTCGAACTCGGCCGAGCTCTCCCCCTCGAATCCTCTTCTCCTGCGATCGCCCTATAAAAATTCATAGGGCCCGATCGACAGCGATCGGACCCAATAATATGAGAGCTTTGTTTTTTCTAACAAACGAGATGTGTTTCCGGTGGAGAACTTTTACTTACTAGGGTTTACAACTTGTGCAGCTTTACTGTTAATCCGCAACTACAACTACGTCTGACTCGACTGCGGTTTGGCTTGACTGCTCGATCGGCAGTTCGCCACTATTTCAAGTTGTGTTCGGTTAATTTCTGCTGCGCCTGGGAATCTAGACCGGAGACACCATGTCTATATCCTCGAACTTTCTTTCTAAATATAGCGACCTCCTTTCTCTTCCTGTCCCGGTGTCTATTATTAAGTTAGCATGAGCTTTCCGAGGAGTAAAGCACTATTTGCAAAACTTGATAGGTCTTTACATTACTAAGTATAATGATATGAATATCCAAATAGATGTAAGTTAGCACTCACGCACTCGCCCACAAAGAAACCGGGTTTTTTCACCGAGATTGAGGATTTTAAGCAAGTATTTTGGTTGAAAAACCCGGTTTCTGGACACCCGTGCAAAAGTCCTATAAATTCTATTGTTGCTACATCTTTACATTCTTAACAGTTCTTGTCATGACTATTTCTCCTAAGTTTCTCAGTGGTAGCCAAATCCGCCAAACATTCCTCGACTTTTATGCCCAGCGGGGACATAAGATATTGCCGAGTGCTTCTTTGGTGCCCGAAGATCCGACAGTGTTGCTGACGATCGCCGGAATGCTACAATTCAAGCCGATATTTCTCGGACAGCGCACCCCCGAATCACCGCGCGCCACGACTTCTCAAAAGTGCATCCGCACCAACGACATCGAAAACGTCGGCCGCACCGCCCGCCACCACACGTTTTTTGAGATGTTGGGTAACTTCAGTTTCGGGGATTATTTCAAGAAACAGGCGATCGCCTGGGCGTGGGAACTTTCCACGGAAGTTTTCGGTTTACCAGCGTCCAATTTGGTTGTTAGCGTTTTCCGAGAAGATGACGAAGCTTTTGCGATTTGGCGCGATGAAATTGGCATTCCGGGCGATCGGATTCAGCGCATGGGAGAAGATGACAATTTCTGGCAATCCGGCCCGACAGGCCCCTGCGGCCCGTGTTCGGAGATTTACTATGATTTCCACCCAGAAAGAGGCGACAATATTGACCTCGAAGATGATAGCAGGTTTATTGAATTCTACAACCTGGTTTTCATGCAGTACAATAAGGATGCAGAGGGCAATTTAACACCGCTGCAAAATCAAAATATTGATACTGGGTTGGGACTGGAACGGATGGCGCAAATCCTCCAGAAAGTCCCCAATAATTACGAAACAGATTTGATTTTTCCGATCATTCAATCGGCGGCAGAAATTGCCGGGATTGATTACCACAATAGCGATGAAAAAGTCAAGATTTCGCTGAAAGTAATTGGCGATCACATTCGGGCTGTGGTGCACATGATTGCGGACGAAATTCGCGCGTCGAATGTGGGTCGGGGTTACATTTTGCGCCGGTTAATTCGCCGGGTGGTCCGCCACGGGCGACTGATTGGAATTCAGGGCGAATTTACGGTGCGGGTAGCTGAAAGTGCGATCGCCCTTTCGGAAGCAGCTTATCCGAACGTGCGGCGGCGGGAAGCTCAAATTAAGGCGGAATTGGCAAGGGAAGAGGCGCAGTTTCTCAAGACTTTGGAACGCGGAGAGAAGCTGCTGGAGGAAATTGTCGATCGCACAAAACAGCAAGCAAACCAACAAATCAGCGGTCAAGATGCTTTCACTCTTTACGATACCTACGGTTTCCCCTTAGAACTGACTCAAGAAATTGCTGAGGAACAGGGAATTTCTGTGGATTTGGACGGCTTTGAAGCCGCGATGGAGGAACAGCAAACTCGCGCTAAAAATGCTCGCCAAACCATCGATTTAACCGTGCAGGGTTCTTTGGATAAGTTGGCTGAAACAATCCAAGGAACTGAGTTTGTCGGTTATGCTGAATTGTCGAGTTTAGCTGAGGTGGAAGTTATCTTAGTTGACGGCAAATCTGTCGAGGAAGCAGCCGCCGGTACTGAGGTACAAGTTGTTTTGAAGAAAACGCCATTTTATGCAGAATCCGGCGGACAAATTGGGGATAAAGGTTATTTGCAAAGCGGAGATAATGGTGATGGTTTGTTGGTGAGAGTTGATGATGTGAAGAAAGAGTCAGATTTTTTCGTGCATTTCGGCTTGGTGGAACGGGGAACCCTGAAAGTTGGCGACAGTATTACTGCGAAAATTGACAATAGCGGTCGCCGCCGAATTCAGGCCAACCACACAGCAACTCACTTATTACAATCAGCTTTGCGGAAAATTGTGGACGATTCGATTTCGCAAGCTGGTTCGCTGGTATCGTCAGAAAGATTGCGGTTTGATTTCAATTCTCCGCGCGCTGTCACAGCAGAAGAGTTGCAGAAAATTGAGGATTTAATTAATAGTTGGATTGCTGAGGCCCACGCTGCGGAAGTTGCGGAAATGCCGATCGCCCTTGCGAGAGAAAAAGGCGCGACTGCGATGTTTGGCGAGAAGTACGGCGACGTGGTGCGGGTTATCGATTTTCCCGGCGTTTCGATGGAATTGTGCGGCGGAACTCACGTCAGCAATACCGCAGAAATCGGGCTGTTTAAGATTGTTTCGGAAGCGGGGGTAGCGGCGGGAACTCGCAGGATTGAAGCGGTTTCCGGTCAAGCTGTTTTGGACTATTTGAATGTGCGGGATAAGGTGGTGCGCGATTTGGGCGATCGATTTAAGGCGAAACCTGAAGAATTGCCGAACCGGATTACTAATTTGCAGAATGAGTTGAAGGATACTCAGAAACATTTGGCTGCTGTGAAGTCGGAATTGGCGATCGCAAAATCCGACCAGTTGCTGAGTGCGGCGGAGGCGATCGGCGAATTCAAAATCATTGTAGCTCAATTGGGAGATGTGGATACAGAAGCGCTGAAAACTGCGGCGGAAAGATTGCAGCAAAAGTTAGGAAATGCTGCGGTTGTTTTGGCCTCAATTCCTGAACCGGATAAGGTAAGTTTGGTGGCAGCTTTTAGTCCTGAAGTCAATAAGAAAGGATTGCAAGCTGGCAAGTTTATCGGGGGAATTGCTCAAATTTGCGGCGGAAAAGGCGGCGGGCGGCCGAATTTGGCGCAAGCTGGGGGACGCGATGCGAGTAAGTTGCAGGAAGCGTTGGAAAGTGCCCGGAATTTGTTGCTTGAAGGGTTGGGTAATTAGGAAGAAACTCGGCCGTTGAGAAACCCGGCGGTTGAAACCGCGGCTACACAGACGAAACCCGCCTTCGCGGGTTGAAGATTCCACCCGGTGATTTTTAATCCCCGGATACCCTCTTCGTCCGCGTAGGCGGACATTGTTTGTGTAGCCGCGATTTCCAATCGCCGGGGGCCTCATAATCAATTAATCCCTAATCCATCCGTGTATCCGTGTCAAAATCCGTGTCGTGCCATACCTTGTTTTTGCCCCACAAAAAATGTACAATTATCCAAACATGGGTATTCCAATGAACGAAAAACAAATTTATCTCCCCCTAATCCAATCCCTCCTCAACTCCCAGGAAGACGAACAAATCGCCATCCTGCAAAACAATCTCGAACTAATCGACGATGGTTTTGCCCAATACTTGCGCGAGTGGGCAACTCAAACTCTCGCAAAAATGGAGTCAGAGGAAGCTATAAATATTATTATTCCTATTTTTAACTTCAGTAACTTAATTCAACAGTTTCCACTGGGTAGCAAAAGCAGCAATATGGAAATTGCCATTGCAGGCTATGAAGTGGGAATGCAAATTTTTAAGGGAGATACTTATGTCTAAATTTGGGAAAGTATTCAAATTTTTTTGGCAAATAGTCCTTGTATACTATAGCAGAATCAAGGGAGACAGGGCGGAGAATATCGAAAGAGAGATTGAGTTTTATGAAATTGCTTTAGAACTTCTTGTTTTTAACCCCGCTGCATTCCCGCAACGGGCGATGACTCAAAATAATTTAGGAGAAGCTTACCGTGACAGAATCAGGGAAGACAAAGCCGAGAATATCGAAAAGGCGATCGCCTGTTATGATTTGGCATTAGAAGTTTACACCCGCGCCGCTTTTCCCCAAGATTGGGCGATGACTCAAAATAATTTAGGAGAAGCTTACAGAAACAGAATCAGGGAAGACAAAGCCGAGAATATCGAAAGGGCGATCGCCTGTTATGAATTGGCATTAGAAGTTTACACCCGCGCCGATTTTCCCCAAGATTGGGCGATGACTCAAAATAATTTAGCAAATGCTTACAGTGACAGAATCAGGGAAGACAAAGCCGAGAATCTCGAAAAGGCGATCGCCTGTTATGATTTGGCATTAGAAGTTTACACCCGCGCCGATTTTCCCCAAGATTGGGCGATGACTCAAAATAATTTAGCAAATGCTTA
>NZ_JAUBVD010000001.1:311393-319872 GCF_036705675.1 Microcoleus sp. AT8-A3 | reverse complement strand
CAGTGACAGAATCAGGGAAGACAAAGCCGAGAATCTCGAAAAGGCGATCGCCTGTTATGAATTGGCATTAGAAGTTTACACCAGCGCCGCTTTTCCCCAACAATGGGCGATGACTCAAAATAATTTAGCAATTGCTTACAAAGACAGAATCAGGGAAGACAAAGCCGAGAATCTCGAAAAGGCGATCGCCTGTTATGATTTGGCATTAGAAGTTCGTACCCGCGCCGATTTTCCCCAAGATTGGGCACAGACTCAAAATAATTTAGCAATTGCTTACAGAAACAGAATCAGGGAAGACAAAGCCGAGAATATCGAAAAGGCGATCGCCTGTTATGATTTGGCATTAGAAGTTTACACCCGCGCCGATTTTCCCCAACAATGGGCGATGACTCAAAATAATTTAGCAATTGCTTACAGTGACAGAATCAGAGAAGACAAAGCCGAGAATATCGAAAGGGCGATCAAACTTTTTGAAGCAGCTTTACAAGTTCGTACTCCCACAGCTTTGCCGATCCAATGTCTGAACACAGGCGGAAGTCTAGGCGATTTAGGATTTGCAGAAAGTTTGTGGGAAACAGCCATATTCGGCTACGAAAAAGCCATCGAAGCAGTCGAACAAAGCCGCGAGTGGATAACATCCCAAAGTCGCAAACGAGAAATCATCGAAGAAAATCTCAACATCTACGAAAACATGATGCAATCCTGCATCAATCACCAACAATATGACAAAGCCCTGCAAACAATCGAACGCAGCAAATCCCGCTACCTAGTCGAACTCTTCACCAACAGCGAAATCTACCCCAAAACAGCCACCGACACCGAGAAACAGCAACTCCAAAACCTCCGTCGCCAAATCGCCGCCTCCCAACAACTCCTAGAAACAGAAACCCCATCTCCTCCCCCTCTTTCTCCCCCCCTTACCAAGGGGGGGCCGGGGGGGGTTCCCGAAGACTCTCCCTCACAACGCACAACCCAAACCCGCAGCCTCAGCCCCGAATCTTTCCAACAACAAAAAGCCAAATTAGAAACAACATCACAGCAACTAACACAACTGCTGGAACAAATAAAACAGCGAGAACCAGAATTCACTCTAACTCAAAAAGTCGAGCCCATCGACATCACCAAATTCCAACAAACCTTAGACACCGAAACAGCAATCATAGAATGGTACATCGGCAATTCTAACTCCCTAGAGGGCGGGCACGGGGGCACCGCCCCTACGGGTGGTGTCGCCTTCATCATCACCCGCGACAGCATAAAACCAGTCACATATACCACAACCGAAATAGCCGAATTAGAAACCTGGAAAAACAACTATCTCGACCAATACCGCAACAAAAACACCAACAAAACCTGGCAAAACACCCTATCCCAAAAACTCCAAAAACTCTCAGAAATCCTGCGACTAAACGAGATAATCGCCCACATCCCCCCCAACTGCAAACAACTAATTCTAGTACCCCACCGCTACCTGCACCTATTCCCCCTCCACGCCCTACAATTCACCTCAGAGGGCGGGCACGGGGGCACCGCCCCTACGAGGTACCTGTTAGACTGCTTCCCCGCAGGCGTGAAATACGCCCCCAGCTTGCAACTGCTGGAACTCGTAAAAAATCGCATCACCACCAGAAACTCCCCCCCACCAAATCAGCAACAACTATTCGCCCTCCAGAATCCCACCGAAGACTTATTCAACGCCGACATGGAAGTAGAAACCATCAAAACCCGATTCAATCCGCATCAAATTTTACTCAAAAAACAAGCCACAAAAACCGCCCTCAACGAAAACCGAGAAAACCTCTCAAACGCCAACTACCTGCACTTTTCCTGTCACGGCGTATTCAACTTTGACTCTCCGCTGCTGTCATCCCTAGTCTTAGCCGATTCCCTGGAACCGCAAACCTCACCCCCGCCCCCAGAGTCAAATCAGCCCGCTGGAAAACAGCGCTATGTCACCCTACGCAGCGGCAGAAAAGCCATCCCAGAAAAATGCCTCACCCTGCGAGAAATCTTTGCCGATTTGCAGTTACCGCAGTGCAGTCTCGTCACACTTTCCGCCTGCGAAACCGGGTTAACCACCTCAACCGCAATGACGGATGAATACATTGGTTTACCCAGCGGTTTCTTGTATGCGGGTAGCATGAATGTTGTCAGCAGTCTGTGGGCTGTCGATGATTTTGCCACGGCAATTTTGATGATTAAATTTTATCAGGAATTGCCGGAGGCAGATTCAGTAGCCCTCGCTTTGAATGCGGCGCAAAACTGGATGCGCGGGGTGAGTATGGAGGATTTTCGAGTTTGGGTAGAATTGTTAAATTTAGATGAAAAATCGAGCGAAAGTGTGAAAGATTGGTTAAGCTTTATACCCAAAGCTAAGCAGCCTTTTGTTCATCCTAAGTATTGGGCAGCCTTCTGTGCTACTGGATATTAGCTCATGTGGGTATTATAATGGTTTTAGGTTAAACCGAAAGGCCGCCAGGGAATGAATTCCCTGGCTAATAGCGAAAGTCCTCTGAAGAGGACTGAAGAGTTATACTCAATTCGAGTTATTCGCCTCCTTTATGATTCGGCGGTTGCAACCGCTAATTGTTAAACTAAGTCTGCCTCCGCAGACAAGCGAGATAAATGGGGCACTTAAGCTAGATTTGGTATTAGTCCTCTTCAGAGGACTTTCGCTTTGAGGCAGGGAATTCATTCCCTGCCGGACTTCGGGAAAGAGCGTGTTAATTGACACCACTAGCTGACAATGCCCGTCCAAGTAAATCACATTTTATTAACGGAGGATTTTACAGTGAAAATTCACAAACATATCGCTACCTTTCTCTACTGGCTGAAGGAAGAACCGAGCATTTTCTTGCCGGAAGCATGGCGAGATTTACCCAACTTAGAGGACGAAATAGCAAACTTAGCAGATAATGAATCTTCAATTGCTGAAGCTATCAAAAATTGGTGTATAGAGCGCGACTTAGGAGAACAATTAAGAGATTGTCTGCGAAAAGATTTCGAGGATGCGGGCGAACCCACCCCAAGTACAACACCGCCGCTAACCAATATCACTCAAACTCTGCGTACCAGCATTGAAGATAGCTACAAAAAACTTCAACAAAGCGCAGCAAGTAATCAATCAGATACCAGCAATGACTCCAACTAGCAAAATCTATGCCCCCAACGTTTATTTATTTGCCTTTCACCTCTGCAACGCCCTAGAATCAGAGTCTAGTTCCCCTGTGGAATTCGCCCGTTTGTGGCAGAAGTGCGATGAGATTTTGCAAACTAAATTAGCAGTCGGTAAGGCCTTCAACGGCAGCTATTTATCCAAAAAAGACGAACCTGCCGGATGGCGAGTCAACCTGATTGATAAACAAGTTGTTGGCAACCGCAATTCTCTCCCCTTTGATAAGAATATTTCCCACGAAAACCAACAAATTAATCTCAAAGGTTTCGCCCAACCGCTGCGGATTGATGACAGCTACGCTTTGGGTTTAAAAATTTTTGTTCCTGAAAAACTTAACAGCATTAAAACACCTGCTGTCGATGTTAGCATCTTCAAGGAATTTAATCCCGATAACTGCTTGCTGCCGGATTTCGTGCAGAGTTATTTCGGGCAAACTCTGCTGCTTACAGCTTGGCTGAGTGTCGAACAAAATCAGGCAGCGCGGGCGGATTCGCAGTTTCTCCAAGCTTTAGGCAAACAGTGTCTGGAAAAGTTGATTTCTGGTCAAAATCAGCCGGATTTTTACCGTCAAGGCGAGTTATTCGGCAGTCCGATTTTGGAGTACGGCAATCCGAGTCACCCCGATAGTTACTGTCACATTATTATCTGGTTTTTCAACAGCCCCGCAACTGATGAAATCTGGGATGAGAGGCGGTACAGTGATTTTATGGATTTGTTTCTGTACCGAAATAAGATTCTTCGCGCTTATCACGACAGCCGCAAGCTTTACGCCGTGACTCGCGAGGAATACAAACAAATTGAACTCGATATTGACAAGACTTTTAAGTATTTGCAGCGAGATCAAGCTCAGCAGAGGCAATCGAAAGGGGCGGGTTTAAAGGAGGAAGAATTAAAATATCTGGAAACTCAGATGATTGAGATGCCGCCTCGGGCTGTGAAGTATGCCCGAATGCTGATTGATTTGGAGTTTCGCCAAAATACGATCGCAATTAACGCCCAAAATTACCAGGATAAATTAAATCAAATAAGTCTTGACATCAAAGCAGCTAAAAAGTACAATGATAGTGATGCCAATTTAAGTTTCCTCGAAACATTCAGCAAAGAAACTTGCCCGCAGTTTCAAAGGCAGATTCAAGCAGATTTAGGCTATTTCAAACACGGTTCCGGCTTGCTAGACCAAGCAACCGAGGCAATTAGAGCTATTGTGGCGATCGAAGAAGCTTATCGGGATGCCAAACTAGAGGTCACGATTCAAGCTGTCGGCTTTGGTTTGGGAGTAGCCGGGGTGGTGGCTGGAAGTGCTCCTTATTTAATTAAACAAGACCCGCCGAATCAAATGGTTGCTTTGCCTTTGCCTTTCCTGAAGGTGGGAATTAATTCTTTTGCATTAGTATTGTTGATTAGTATCGGTGCCGGGGTTGTGGTTTGGGGTGGGGTTTTGTTACTGGCCAATTCCAAAAATCTACTAGGTAAGTTCAAGAATCTACTAAATAGAAATAAACAGTTGCCGCCCTCATAATCCCCGTTCCGGGCGGGCAAATCGCCCGCCCCAGAAAAAGATTAGCCTTAATATTGAGGTACAGACGGGTCTACTTCTTGACTCCAAGCAGTAATCCCGCCCTTAACATTAATCCCCTCAATTCCCGCTTCCTTCAAAATGCCCAAAGCCTTCGCAGAACGCCCGCCCATTTTGCAGTGTGCAATCAAGCGATGCCCGTTCAACAATTCCTTAACTTTCTCAACACCTTGGCCGTGTTCGATATCCGGCAAAGGAACCAAAACCGACCCAGGAATTTGACAAATTTGATACTCATTGGGATTGCGAACATCCAACAATACAAAATCCTTGGCACCGCTGTCGATTAACTCCTTAAGTTCCGTCACAGTCATCTCAGGAATTTGCGTTTGCTGACTTGCTTCCTGCGCTTTAGCTTGAGGAATGCCGCAGAATTGTTCGTAATCAATTAACTTTTCAATTACCGGGCGCACTGGATTAGGCCGCAGTTTCAATTGGCGGAACGTCATATCTAAGGCATTGTAAAGCAACAGTCGGCCGCTCAAAGTAGTGCCTTGACCCAAGATAATCTTGATAGCTTCCGTTGCTTGGATAGACCCGACAACTCCGCACAAAACGCCTAAAACACCGCCTTCGGCACAAGAAGGAACCATCCCAGGAGGCGGGGGTTCCGGGTACAAATCGCGATAATTCGGGCCGCCTTCGTAGTTGAAAACTGTTGCTTGCCCTTCAAATCGGAAGATGGAACCGTAGACGTTGGGCTTGTTTAAAAGCACGCAAACGTCGTTCATCAAATAGCGAGTCGGGAAATTGTCCGTGCCGTCAATAATGATATCGTAAGGAGTGGCAATGTCGATCGCATTTTCGGAACTAACGCGAGTCTCGTACAAATCAACTTGACAAAAAGGATTAATTTCTAAAATCCGATTTTTAGCCGACTCAATCTTCGGTTTCCCAACCCAAGAAGTGCCGTGAATTACTTGCCGCTGCAAATTAGAATGGTCTACAACATCAAAGTCTACAATCCCAATGCGGCCAACACCGGCGGCTGCTAAATACAGCAGCAGTGGCGAACCGAGGCCTCCCGTACCGATGCAGAGCACGCTGGCAGCTTTGAGACGCTTCTGCCCTTCCAATCCAACTTCTGGCAGGATCAGGTGGCGAGAGTAGCGTTCGTATTCTTGTTTGTTGAGCTGGATCTCCTCCAGATTAGGATTTAGCATGATATTGTGTGTAGCGCAGATTTTGAATTACATCCTATCTGAATCTTTCGCATTTTTACCTGTTTGTTATTTTTACTAATTATTTCTTAATCTCAGTCGGTTCCTGTGCGAGAATTTCCTCTGCTTGAAAGTTCCCCTCTCCGTCAAGACTCCAACTGCGGAGGTCTTCCCAACAGCCTTGTCGGACGGACACAATGATATAAGAGTATTCCGCCCACGCCAATGCCCGATCGCACTCTGAGGGCACTGCGGGACAATCCGTGTGAGAATGATATATACCGATAATATCCAGACTGCGATCGCGCCCGTGTTTCATCGCCCGCAACATATCTTCGGGCTTAATAGCATATCTGCGTCTTTCTGTCAATCCCTTTTCTTCAGGCCAATTCTCCTCAGCTTCCGCACTCCAAGCATTGTCAGTCGGCCAAACTTCCACTAAAGTTTTAACATCGCCAGTAACTCGACCGAGCAACAAACCGCAGCATTCTTCAGGATAAGCGCTTTCGGCGTGGGTACGCATGGATAAAATATGAGAGTCGGAAAGTGCGATCGGCTGCATGGGATTTTATTGTAAAGTGCGATCGGGCTTTTTTTTAAACGAACCGCGAAGACGCGAAGGACACGAAGGAAGAGAAGAGAAGGGAAAAGAAAGAACTCACAAAAGTAACATAATTAATTACCTCACTTAGATATCTAAACGTTAGATTTTTCAGTTCTTTCTCACTCTTCTTCTCTGTGTCCTCTGCGCCCTCTGTGGTTCAAAAAAAAATGTAGGGTGAGCCGCAGCGCACCTTACGGATGAAGTTAATTAATGCAATCAAGTCGGAGTTTGCTGCAACTCGGGCCGCTCATCTGGAACGATCGCACCTTCGACAGGACACACCTGCAAACAAATACCGCAGTCAATACAGGTATCAAAATCAATCCAAAACCAATCAGTACCCTTGACATTTTTGCCAGGGCCGGGGTGAATGCAAGCAACCGGACAAGCGCCGACACAATCAGCAATTCCCTCGCAAATATTCGTAACAATAGTGTGTGCCATAGTGTTCTCTCAAAAGATTTTAGTTAGATAGGGGATTAGCAATTAGTAATTGGCAAAACCTGATCTCAATCAGCAGGATACATAATATCATATCAGGTGATTTTTAACCAATTACCAATTACCAATTAGCCTAATTTACCGTTTCAATTGTTGGCAATCCTTCGGCATTTACCCAAGCAATTTGAGCAATTCGTCGATCGCGCGCGAATTCCCGCGCCGCCTCCTCTGTCTCCCGACTCTCCAAATCTATTTCCACCCGAACTAGGTGACTAGAGTCTCGGAGTTTGCGAGCGTAAGCAAAGGCCGCCGCCCCAGCTTCAGGAGTTAGAGGCACAACCAACCAGTCGCTAGCGGGCGTCTGGGTGGGCAATTGCCCCTCTGTCAGCAAAACTTGGTGCAAATCTTCAATATTCAGACAAAACCCGATGCCGGGGGAATTTTGCCCTTGGGGATCGAACAGTCCCAACAGTTGGTCGTAGCGTCCCCCTTGTCCTAAAACTCGCTGTCCTGTCTTGCTGCTGCTGACAACTTCAAACACAATTCCAGTGTAGTAGTCAAATGTTTGAATTAAACTCAAATCGAGGTGAATGTGGGATTTGAGATTGGGAATTTTTGATTGACATTGGTGCAGCAATTCGATCGCCGATTTGAGATTATTTAACGCGGCTTGCTGGGGCAAATCTAAATCCAGCTTAGCAACAATTGGCAACACCTCTTCTGGGCGGCCGCGCAAGTCAAATAACAGCAGAGCTCTTTCTCGCAATTCCGTTGACAGCGGCAAAGTTTCCAAGGCAATTCGATCGAGATTGGCGATCGCCCCCCGAACTTTCTGGCGCACGTTTGGCGGAAACGGTTCCAGCAATGTCGCAGTCAAGCCCGCTTCTCCCAAAACCAAATGCCAGTCATCAATTTCCAAGCTCTGCAAGCACTCAGACAGCAGCAGCAGCACTTCCGCATCCGCAACCGCCCCCCCCGCGCCGAGGAGTTCTACCCCAGCTTGATAGAACTCCTGTTGCCCGCCTGAGCCAGTATCTGGGCCTTTGCGGAACACGTTAGCGTTGTAGTAGAGGCGCTGAGGCTGCCAGCGAGTCCCGGCCATCCGCATTGCAGCCGCGCGGGCGATGGATGCTGTCAATTCCGGCCGCAAACCAAGTTCTCCATCCTCGGCGTCTTGCAGTTGAATTAAGGTCGATCGGTCGATCGCGCCCCCAGCCATCAATGTCTCCAGCCTTTCTAGAGTAGAGGTAATAATCCGGTGATAGCCCCAGCGGTGAAAAACCTGCTGTAAGCGCCGTTCGATCGAAATTTTTTGAGCAACGTCAAGGGGCAATAAATCTCTTGCACCCGATGGGGGTTGGTGAACCATATCAATTTTAGATTTTAGACTTTAGATTTTAGATGGGGCTTAGAAGCTTAGCTTTATGGACGGTGTTAAAGTCGAACCAGGCAAGCTTAACATTCGACTTTAACAAATTAAGGTGTCATCGGAATTTTAGATTTTAGATTTTAGATTTTAGATT
>NZ_JAUBVD010000001.1:300423-311293 GCF_036705675.1 Microcoleus sp. AT8-A3 | reverse complement strand
CAGGCAAGCTTAACATTCGACTTTAACAAATTAAGGTGTCATCGGAATTTTAGATTTTAGATTTTAGATTTTAGATTTTAGATTGGGTTCAGAGGCTTAGCTTTAGGGAACGGTGTTAAAGTCGAACCAGGCAAGCTTAACATTCGACTTTAACAAATTCAGGCGTCATATCCTTTTCGTTTCCATCGAAATAATCATTTTCCCCGTCAGTGCGATCGTCCCGTTCTTTCTGGAGCATCCGCGATCGCGGGACGATCGCACTGACAGTATAATTCCGATGTCACCGGATTTGATATCACCAAGTCTTGATTGTTTGGCTCGATCACACTCGACTGCTGAGCTGTTCACCCGTTTCTCAATATTCAAGACTCACAACTCACAACTTCTCACTTCTTCTTCCCGCCAAACAAACTTGCAAAAAATCCTGGTTTTTCATCACCTTTTTTTGCCTTGGCGGAAGCTTGTTCCAGCTTTTTCTTAACCTCCAAAGCCGTCGGTTCTTCTGGATTTGACGCCAAAGCTTTGTTCATCTCAAGTTTTGCCATTGTGGCTTGATTTTGTTCAAGGTAACACATTGCTAACATAGCGTGAGCCTTGCTGTGTTTCGGGGCACCCTTCAGGACTTCCCTCAACTCCAAACTTGCTTTAGCGTAATTTTTGCTGTCCATAAATCCTTGAGCTCGGCGGCAATAAGCTTCGATCCGCGGGTCGTCTTTGTCCGGGGGTAGATTTGGGGGTAGATTTGGGGTTGGGGTTGGAATTGGGGTTGGGGGAATTGGGGTTGGGGGTGGTGGCGGAGTTGCAATGCCAATGCGCTCTTTTCGCAGCAGGTAAACCATGTTAAGTTCGCTAATTTGATCGATCGCCTCTTGCGTTTCCTTAACTGATTCGTACTGCTTGAGAGCGAGTTTGCTAACTGCTGTTTTGTAAGCTTCTTCCCAATCTTTAGCGGTAGCTAACTGTTTGGCTGCTTCGCTTTCAATTTGCATTTTCGCCTGTTCTTTAACAACGCGCTTGGCGATGGCTGCTAATAGCAGGCTGTATTCTTTGCGATCGCTTTCCTTAGAGAATTTATTGTAAGCCGGATTGACTACTTTTGACAAAAATTGGTTAGCCCAATCTTTATCGGCTTGGCTTTCAAAAGAGCAAGTATCCGAATGCAACCGGCGGGCGATTTTCATGTAGCGCTTGCGGATGTCGTTAAACTCGGCGTCTAAGGGAACTCCCAAAATTGCGTGCTGATCTGTAAAGTCATACTTGAACAGCCCTTTTGTCATTTCAAAAGACATAACTTTTACTCTTCCTTTCCTGGCTTTGTTAGAGTCGATAGGGGCATTTCTACCCCTACCTCTCCTTCAGAACCGGACATGAGACTTTCGCCTCATCCGGCTCCTTGATATCTTCATCCTTTGTTAAGGATACAATTCAAAACGGATTGTTACAATAGTCCTTGTTGAGAGAACCGTCATTTTCCGTTTTTGTGTCGTGGCAGTGTTTATGTAGAAGTTGGAGGTTTTTGTACTCATCCTTACCGCCTAATGAGCGAGGTTGGATATGGTCAACTTCTACAATGTCTGTAGGTGTGAAATACAGACCACAGTGGGTACATTTACCTTTTTGTGTCTTAAGCAGTGTTGCCACTCTTTTTGGTGTTTCCGGGTATTCTCCGCGTCTCTTGCTCCAGTAAATCCAGTTACCATCGTAAGGCGTTGCGTTACCCTTCACTTTGGCGTGCCTTACAATAGGCGTTGCTTTGTGTTGGACTAATTCTAAACCTTCTTCTGTGCTGAAACACCAATTTCTGTCGCCTACTGTTCGCCAGTATTTGTCTTTATTGATGCTACCTTTTCCCCGTCTTCTCGCCCATGCTCTTAGTTTGTCATAGGTAAGACTGTCTACCTTGTTAAAGGTATCTTTACTTACTACTGTTGAGTAATAGTTTGACCATCCCCTAATTATTGGATTCAGCCGACTAATTAAAGCGACTTGGGGGGCGGTGTTATGGGTGTCTATCACTTCTGCAATTTTAGCCAGATGGGCTTTGACTTTGGGCTTAGACGGGGTGATTAATGTTGTAAAACCTAGCGGTATTCCTACTGTATTTTTAGCACTTCGATAGTTGCCTACCTTGTGTTGTTGTACATGGAATCCTAAGAACTCAAACCCAACATTTCCATTATATTCGTTGAGGGTGTGGGTTAATTTTGTTTTACTTGGCTTCAATTCTAAGCCAACATCACTTAACCATTCTGCAATTATTTTCTGACAGGCTAGTATTACTTCAATGTCTTTGTGAATAATCACAAAATCATCGGCGTACCGGATTAAACTTAAAGAACCTCGTTTATCTTTTTTACTGATTCCGTAGTATCCTTTTGTTAGCGTTTCCGCATATTGTTTGACCCGTTCTTCCATTCCATGTAAGGCAATGTTAGCCAAAAGTGGAGAGATGACCCCACCTTGTGGTGTGCCTTCTTTGGTCGGGAAGATTTCACCTTGGTCTAATACCCCACTTTTAAGCCAGGACTTAATTTGTGTTCGGAGTCCTGGATAGGTATTGATTTTGTCAAGTAATGCTTTGTGATTAATGCGGTCAAAACATTTGGAAATATCAGCGTCTAGCACATATTTAGCTTTGTATCTGATACTGTCAAAGATAGCTCCAATCGCATCGTGACATGACCTACCGGGTCTAAAACCGTATGAGTTTGGCTCAAATTTTGCCTCCCATTCTGGCTCAAGTGCTGCTTTCACAACTGCTTGTAAGGCGCGGTCGTACATTGTAGGTATTCCTAATGGTCTTGACTCATTAGTTCCTGGTTTTGGTATCATTACCCGACGAGTCGGTTGAGATTTACCAGTTATTTTGAGTTGACTTACTAGCTTTAATCGTTGCTTTGGGGTTAACAATTTTATGCCATCCACACCTGCTGTACGCTTGCCAGTATTGTCTTGTGTTACCCGTCGTACCGCTAGAACCTTATTAGACCATGAATTAATCAAGGTCTTTTGAAGCTTCCGAACTGCTTTAACATCGCCACGCTCACTTGCTCGATAGATACGTCTTTGCAACTTAAATGTCAATCTTTCGGCTTTTCGCCAATTGATTTGATTCCATTCCACCGTCGGGTTGTCCCGCGTTTTAGACTTATTCATTGCTACTAAGTTCCTATCCTTGAAGTTACCGTGTACCCGTCTGCATATCTCTGTCATTACAACAGAGCATTGGCTTCTGATACAATCCCTCTCTCATATATTGTTCGTTAGCTACTTACTGGATAATAGACATGATTCCAGAAATATATAAGAGTTACTTCGTTCCAAATACACATTGTTTGAGTTTTTAGTGCGATGCTATCCACCGGGTTTATGGGCGGTGCTTATAGGTCAAGTGTGAAATTGCCTATGCCCTAGCCTTGCCTTTTGGCTTGGTCTTAATCAGTCTTTACCGTGTTTTTTCAACGGGTTTATTCTTGATTTAGCCATTTGACCATCTGAAAATTACGATGGTTCAGACACATCTTTGCTTTCGCTACACATGAACTCGTGCTCGACAGTTACCAGTTTCGGCTACCAGTAGTTCTTGTCTTTTATCCCCGCTTTACCCTATTGGTTGCTACCCAACAAAATAGGGGATATGCTTTTACCGCTGCACTTGCGGACTAGGACTAGGGACTTGTGAATCCTGCACCTAGATGTGTATTCAGTTATACTAACCAGTTGGTTAGGCTAACCTTCCCTGAGTATTGCTACCCATTTGGGTTAAACGAATCGCACTCACTATTCTTTAATGTAGCTTGAGTCAAGGGGTTCTGACCCCCGTACTACCCCCGATCTATTGCTGGGAGGTGCTACTTCCAAGAAGATAAGGGAGGAACGGCTAGCAGTGCGCCGCTGAGTTCGGCGTGTATTTTGCCGTTTGTGGCCAAAATCCGACCAGAGTTCATCTCAAAGGCACTACCGTCATAAGCTGTAATTTGACCTCCGGCTTCGGAGACGATGAGTACACCTGCTGCTACGTCCCAAGGGGCGAGTCCCCGTTCCCAGTATCCGTCCGATCGCCCCATCGCGAGGTGTGCGAGGTCTAGGGATGCGGAACCGCTGCGTCGCACGCCTTGGGTGAGGTGGGTGAGGTGACAGAATTCGGCATAGTTATTGTCGGCTGTTTCGCGCCGATCGTATGCAAAGCCAGTGACTAGCAAGCTGGTTCTCAATTCTGGGATTTGGGAAACTTCGATCGGCGATCGGTTGCAGGTTGCTCCCAATCCTTTGCCTGCCCGAAACAATTCGTTATGAAAAGGGTCGTAAATTACTCCGATTTGTGGTATGCCGTCGATTAAAAGTCCGATCGACACGGCCCAAAAAGGATATTGGTGAGCATAATTTGTTGTGCCGTCCAAAGGGTCGATCGCCCACAGGTATTTGCTGCTAGCATCCCCTAATTTGCCGGATTCTTCGGCGAGGATGGCGTGGTGGGGTACGTGGCGGCCGAGAATTTCTAAGATGACGGCTTCTGAGGCTTTATCAGCTTCTGTGACTAAATCGCCCGATCGGCCTTTTTCTTGAATTTTTTCTAATTTTCCGCAGAAAGATTGCAGGACGGAACCGGCGGCTAGGGCTGCTTCGGTGGCTATTTCTAAGAAGTTTTGCAGTTGATTGTCAGTCATTTGTTAGTTGTTAGTTGTCAGTTGTCAGTTGTCAGTTGTCAGTTGTTAGTTGTTAGTTGTTAGTTGTCAGTTGTCAGTTGTCAACAATTCCCAACTGACCGAAAGCATCCACGATACCCGCCACGTGATTCATCCGTCCAGAAATAAAAACCTGTACCCGATGAAACTTGCCGAACGTATTTATCGGTGGGGTCAATGCTTCAATCTAAAATCTAAAATCTAAAATCTAAAATCGATTGACTATTTCCGATTTTGTTGGCGGAATTCTGCGGGAGTTTGGCGCAAAGCTCGTTCTGGATTCCACAGGCCTTTACCCATGAGTCTCGCCCATTCTTGAGCGTTGATGAGTCGCTGCTGGTATTTGGTGTTGGGCGATCGCACCCAGGCCAGGGCATAACCTTCTTTGACTAGCTGTTCGTTGAGCAAATTTTTATCTTGCCACAAGTAGGCTAGTTTGCGATCGAACTGGTCTTTCTCTTCGATGTCTGATTCTAACAATACCTGTTTTCCCCTAGTTAGCTGTTCTAGTCTTTGTTTGGCTGCTTCTCCCCAAGGCTGCTGTTTTAAATCCGGCGCATCAATACCAATTAGCCTGATTTGTTCTAATAAGGCTATTTTGTCGGCTGTACTGATAACTTCGATTGTTTGGCCGCTGATGGCCCTTTCTACTTTGGCGATCGTACCTTGGGGCATTTCTGGTTTTTGGCAGCTAGCTAGCCACAGACAAAGGGCGATCGCAAATAACCGATAAAGCATGGATAATTGGTAGTTGATAATTTATCAAATTGCCTTATTCTTCATCCAACGGCAAACCAGCTTTAACTTTACCTTTGCCGAAGTAGCGGCCGAACTGCAGTTCGTACACTTCGTCTTCGTCTTGCGTCTCTACCTCAATGTTGGAACGGGGATAGCTGACGCACAGCAGGGCATAACCTTCTTTTTGCAGTTCCACAGACAGCCCCATTGCTTCTGGCTGGTGCAGTTCCCCCGACTTGACGCGCACCGCACAGGCGGTACAAGCGCCGTTGCGGCAGGAAAAGGGCAATTCTACTCCTTGGTTTTCGGCGCTTTGCAGGATGTAGCGGTCTTCGGGTACTCGCACGGTGTGGCGATCGCCTGTCTGTCTGTTATGAATTTTAATTGTGTAAGAGTGAGTCATGGAATTTTAGATTTTAGATTTTAGATTTTAGATTGGGGTTTGGCGGGCAAACTCCTTTAGATGAAGGGGTTTGCGACATAGGTAGGAGAATCCAAGCCGGCTCGTTTGACACCCTATCCACATTAAACAGTAAATTTATGCCGTTACCCCTTCCCAAATCAGATTTGTTCTGTTAATATAGTTTAGCTGTGGCTAAATGAATTAATTTAGCCCTGGAGAGGTGGCCGAGCGGTTGAAGGCGCACGCCTGGAAAGTGTGTTTAGGGCAACTTAACGAGGGTTCGAATCCCTCCCTCTCCGTTAATCAAGCTGTTTAGGCAAAAAAAACAGCTTGCAAAAAAAATCTCTGATATGAGATAAATAGTTTGATTAGAGCGAGATCCCTTGAATTCTTTGAGAAAAATCAAGGGATCTCGCTTGTATATTTTTGAGGGTAAATTAGGGCGATCGCGCCGAGAATAAACACCCAGATATAATGCCAATACTAGAAAACCATAGTGACCTACACCAATCGCCACCGTTTGCAGCAAAGCGTCGCTTTCTGCTGGCTCAATTACTGTTTGAATATCAGTCGGGTAATTTTAGATTTTAAATTTTAGATTTTAGATTGAGGTAATTTATATCGAACTTAGCATCAGCGAGATTTGCCCCTCTGAACGAAGTACCCTCAGCATTTCCAATCTCTCGAACAATAGCGGAGAAAGACACAAATGCAAACCAAAGATACAGCAGCGACAGCAAACCGAAACACATACCCCAAAACAGTTTGTGAGTGCTCAGAAAAGCGCTCGCCGTTGCACTGAACAAAAAAGCCGCTGCGTAAGTCGCCACACTTCCAGCCGATGCGATCGCCACCTGTGCAAATTGGCCACGAATCCGGGAATTCACAAAAAACATTAACACCCCGCCGATCGACATTCCAGCAAGAGCTGCCTGGGAGTTATTATTAGTTGCAGTCCCAGCATAGAAAAATCCCAACAAAGCTCCTGATAGAATAGCAGAAATTGTTCGTGCCAATCTACCCGCTTTTGAGGTTTTTGGCTGTTTGCTTGCGATCGCCGAAGCGAAGCCAGCAGCGCTCAAAACCCCGTACAGCAAAAGAACAAAAGGCCAACTGCCGGAGCCCGGTATTTGTCCTTGAGATCCCAAAATCAGTCGAGTCAGAACATCGCCCACAACCAAACAAATCGCGATCGCCCCTGCAGTCAAAACAGCTATCTGTCGCCGAGAAAGCCCGATTTTCGCACCGATAAAATTCGCACCCGCTAACTGAGCATTTCTAAAATTGCAGCCTCGAACATCCGCACCGCTGAAATCAGCACCGTTAAGAACTTGTCCTTGGAACGATCGATTTCGTAAAATTTGATTGCTAAAATTATGGGAATCCGAATACTTCATATTAGTACAGGATGCTTAAAAATATATAAATCTCTCAGTGTTCCCGTCCCCCATCTCAAATCTAAAATGGTATGACTTATCGGCCCACGATCAAACAAATTTGGCAGATTCTCGGTCTCGGAATATTGCTCGCACCCATACTACTCTACAACATTCCCTACTTTTTGCGTCCCCAACAAACAAACGAAGCCCGATCGCTCTTTCAAGGAATAGCCTACCGCAAGGAATTTCGGACTAATCCGCGTCCCACCCTAATTCACATTGTTAGCATCGACCTAAAAGCGCCGGGAATAGGAATTTTTGTCACTCCCGGAAATCCAACACCCGATTTAACAGAAACCAATGCCCGCACGGCTACTGAATTCCTGAAAGAATTTAAATTGCAATTAGCAGTCAACGGCAACTTTTTTTATCCCTGCATCGAGAAAGCACCTTGGGATTACTATCCCCGCAGTGGCGATCGAGTAAATAATGTCGGACACGCCATTGCCAAAAGCCAAGCTTATTCTGAACCCAATCCAGACTTTCCCGCCCTTTGTTTTGATGCCAAAAACCGCGCTCAAATAATCGAAAACGGCACTTGTCCTGCGGGAACAGCCTATGCCGTTGCCGGAGATACTTTGCTGGTAAAAAATGGCCAGCCCGTAGCACAAAGTCAGGAAGAACGCAAGCAGGATAAACCCTATCCCCGTGCAGTCGCGGCGATCGACAAAACAGGCGATAAGT
Organism: Microcoleus sp. AT8-A3; assembly: GCF_036705675.1. Classification (NCBI taxonomy): domain Bacteria; kingdom Bacillati; phylum Cyanobacteriota; class Cyanophyceae; order Oscillatoriales; family Microcoleaceae; genus Microcoleus; species Microcoleus sp. AT8-A3. The sequence goes on along the minus strand of NZ_JAUBVD010000001.1, from coordinate 303,344 downwards.
TGTGGTTAATTCTGGCAGACGGCAAGCAGAGGCTTTACAGTGAAGGGCTGAAATTGAGTGAAATAGCTGATATTTCGATGCAGTTGGGAGCGGAGACAGTGCTGAATTTAGATGGCGGCGGGTCGGTAACTTTTGCAGTAGCATCGCCGTCAGGAGCGAAACTGTTGAATGCTCCGATTCAGAATAAAATTCCCATGCAGGAACGTCCAATTGCCAATCATTTAGGATTTTATGCGCCGGAGAATTAGGGTTTTAACTGGCGCTTTAATCTCCGAAAAATGGGGTTAAAAATGATTCTATTGTATACTGCGCCCCAGCCGCGGCTTGTAAAAAATCGGATTTTAAAACCTATTTAAAAAATAAAGATGCCTCCGCATACTCAAATAAATAGGGTACTGATTGCCTTAATTACTAATACAAAAGCTCGCTTAAATACCCACAAAAATTCTGATTCAGCAGTGAAGTTTTTTTAAATCTGCCCCAAATCCGGGAATAATTGCTAAAATTGTAAAGAAACGTAACAAAAATTTATAATTGGCTTATGAAAATTGCCGAAGCCGCTAACTCTTTGTCAAGGTTCGGAACCGAGGCAATTTCTCATTTAGTGGAAGCTTTTCGCCGCGATGACAATTGGCTCGTCCGCCGCAGCATTATGGCTCCGCTGTACGAAATGCAGTGTCCTGATGCAGTATTTGAAATTTGTGCGATCGGTCTTGGCGACGAAGATTTACCAGTTCAGGAAGCAGCAATTGACGGATTGGGTGTGCTGGCAAATACCCCGAAGCAAGAACAGGCATTGCAGCAATTATTAGCTCTAGTAAGTTCGGATAACTGGGGAATTCGGCTGCGAGTTGCTCGCGCGCTGAGCAAATTTGACCAACAATAATGGGATTCAAGCCCCGTCCTTCTAGGACGGCTTTATTTATGGTAAGCTAGTTGCCGTAGGGTTTGTCCACGTCAAATGAGAGTTTTAGAGTTCAAAGCTAAAGGGAAAACAACTCAATACTCAGCAATAGATGAGGCGATTAGAACTGCTCAATTCGTCCGCAACAAATGTATCCGTTTTTGGATGGATAATCGCGGCGTAGGGCAAAAAGAGCTGTATCGCTACAACACCAAGCTGAGAGCTGAGTTTCCCTTTGTAAATACTTTGAACTCTCACGCTTGCCAAGTTGCTATTGAATGGGCATATTCCTCAATTGCTCGATTCTACGAAAATTGCAGGAAGTCTATTCCCGGAAAGAAGGGATATCCAAAATTTAAGAAGAATTGCCGCTCGGTAGAGTACAAAACTTCTGGCTGGAAGCTTTCCCCCGATAGACGCTCAATCAATTTCATTGATAAGAAGGGCATTGGTAAACTTAAACTTAAAGGGACGTGGGACTTACACTTCTACCAACTAGACCAAATAAAGCGGGTTAGGCTAGTGCGTCGTGCCGATGGCTACTACGTTCAGTTCTTGGTGAAAATCGAAACTGGAAAACTAGACATTGAGCCGACAGGTAGAATTGTTGGATTAGATGTAGGAATCAAGGAGTTCTACAGCGATAGCAATGGTCATACTGAGCCTAACCCTAAATTTTATCGAGCAGGCGAGAAGCGTCTAAAGTTTCGACAAAGACGTGTTTCTCGTAAAAGAAAATGCTCTGCCAATCGTAAACGAGCCATTAATAGACTAGGACGACTACACCTCAAAATAAGTAGGCAACGTGAAGAATATGCCAAGAGACTGGCACGTTGTGTAATCCAATCTAACGATTTGGTCGCCTATGAAGACTTGAGGATTAAGAACTTAGTCAAGAACCATTGTCTTGCCAAGTCTATTAATGATGCGGGTTGGTATCAGTTCAGGAAATGGTTAGAGTATTTCGGGGTTAAGTTTGGCAAGATAACCGTAGCGGTCAATCCTGCCTACACCTCTGAGGAATGCTCTAATTGCGGCACGTTAATCAAAAAATCCCTCTCTATGAGAACCCACACTTGCCAATGCGGCTTCGTCTTAGACCGGGATTGGAATGCTGCTATTAATATCCTGAAATTAGCCTTGAGTACGGTAGGGCATACCGGAACTTGGGTCATAGATCCGAACGCTTCGGGAGATTCGACCTCTACCTTGGTTGGAGTAATCCTGCTAGGGCAAGTTGGGTCTATGAACGAAGAATCCTCGTGCCTTTAGGCCCAGGAGTGTCAAAATCCTCAAGCTCGCGCTGCTGTGAGCTATTTGGCAAAAGATCGAGATCATCGGGTTGCAGGTGCGACTTTGGAAGCTTCGCTTTAAAACAACGGCTTACAAGCTCAACTGTAATATCTGCCGTATCGTGCCGAAAAAAACCCGGCCGAGGGAATGTTTAAGCGGTTCTACGGCGAGGAATGGATCGAAGAGTATATTCACGAATTTTTGTTCAATTGGGAACAGAAGCTGGCACAATTGGTAAGTAACAAGAATTAATTTTAATAGAAGCTTCAGCCACTACACTTATTAGTGTAGGTTGGCATGAGGAAAATGCCAATGGTCAAAAAAAATCGCAATGTAGTTAGTTCCAATTCAGAAAGTAAAGTCAAAGTCGGACTTTCGCTGACTTCTTCTAGTGCCGATCGATTAAACGTGATCGCTCGCAAGCTCGGAATATCAAGGTCGGAACTCCTAGAACGCTTGGCACAAGGCGCTCTGGATATTTCTAAGGACAAGACGGAAGTTACTGTCACTTGGAAAAAAGGTGAAGAAACTGAGGTAGAGGCAGCCCCCTTGCAAGGGGAAACAGCCGAAGAAAGCGAAGTTAATGACGCTGTAACGGCAGAAACTCTATCGGACTCGGTGATTGTAAAGCCAAATCCGATGCCAGAAAGTTACGAAAGTTTACAGCAGCAGTTGAGTGAACGCGAAAGTTCGATCGCTTCTTTACAGCAGCAACTCGCTACCG
>NZ_JAUBVD010000001.1:299943-300323 GCF_036705675.1 Microcoleus sp. AT8-A3 | reverse complement strand
ACAGTAGCGAAGTCAAGTTACGAAAGTTTACAGCAGCAGTTGAGTGAACGCGAAAGTTCGATCGCTTCTTTACAGCAGCAACTCGCTACCGAAAAGCAAAATCTCGAAAGCCAATTAGCCGAAACAGTAGCGAAGTCAAGTTACGAAAGTTTACAGCAGCAGTTGAGTGAACGCGAAAGTTCGATCGCTTCTTTACAGCACCAAATCGCTGAAAAAGAACACCGCGAACACGAGTTTGTGCAACAGCTAGCCGAAAAATCCAGTGCTCTGGAATCTTTACAGCACCAAATCGCTGAAAAAGACCACCGCGAACACGAGTTTGTGCAACAGCTAGCCGAAAAATCCAGTGCTCTGGAATCTTTGCAGCACCAAATCGCTGA